>JAZGCR010000001.1:0-8337 GCA_036477105.1 Nitrosomonadaceae bacterium
GAAGACATCATGCTGAAGATGCCTCGATCGTGAAGAATATCCTCCGCCCCCATTGTTTCTGGGCGAATACGCGAATCTGCAAAAGATACGTCTTCAGGGATGTTTCTACTTAGGTGATGGCACACCATTAACATATCCACGTGTTCATCAAATGTATTAACAGTGTATGGGCGAGTTGGATTTGTAGAAGAGGGTAATATATTCGGGTACATTGCTATTTTGATAATGTCTGGCGCATGACCGCCACCAGCCCCTTCCGTATGGAAAGTATGAATTACACGCCCGTTAATTGCATTTACGGTATCTTCCACAAATCCTGCTTCGTTCAAGGTGTCAGTATGAATGGCGACTTGAACATCCAATTTATCAGCAACATTTAAGCAAGTATTGATAACGGCTGGTGTTGAACCCCAGTCTTCGTGAATTTTTAGGCCACAAGCACCGGCTTCAACTTGTTCTACTAAAGGTGCCTCAGTAGAGCAGTTCCCCTTTCCAAAATAACCGAGATTCATAGGGAATGCTTCGGATGCTTCTAACATTTTCTGGATGTTCCATTTACCAGGAGTTACGGTTGTTGCATTTGTCCCATCCGCAGGGCCCGTACCACCGCCCAACATTGTGGTTATACCACTGAATAAAGCAGTTTCAATTAAAGTAGAACTGATAAAGTGAATATGGGCATCCATTCCACCTGCGGTAGCTATAAAGCCATAAGCGCCATGCACCTCAGTAGAGGCACCAATTACCATGTTGGGAGAAACCCCATCCATCATATCTGGATTTCCAGCTTTACCGATACCAACAATTTTGCCATCTTTTATACCAATGTCGGCTTTTTCAATTCCCCAGTGGTCAATGATGATCGCACCGGTAATTACTAAATCTAGAACGCCCTGACTTCTTGTTGCAGTCGACGATTGACCCATACCATCACGAATACTTTTTCCGCCACCAAATTTCGATTCGTCTCCATAAGCATTGTGGTCTTTTTCTATTTCGATAAAAAGATCCGTGTCTCCCAAACGTACTTTGTCACCTGTTGTGGGTCCAAATAAATTGGCGTAATTCTTTTTGCTTATAGTCAGACTCATGATTATTTATCCTTAAAGTTTTTGCTTTTCAGAAGCTGCATTGATGCTTTTTTGTTAACCTCTTGTGTTACGCTGCCGTTCACAAGATCATTGTGTCCAAAGGCAGAATGGGATCCACCTATTTCCACAAGTTCTACTTCTTTTTCTTCTCCTGGTTCGAAACGAACAGCAGTACTTGCCGGAATATTTAAACGCATGCCAAAGGCCTTTTCACGACTGAAACTAATCGCTCTATTTACTTCAAAAAAATGAAAATGCGACCCAATCTGCACCGGTCGGTCACCTGTATTTATTGCCTTAACTTTCGTTGTCTTACGGCCAGCATTACATACAATGTCGCCTTTCCCTACCTTAACTTCACCTGGTATCATGACTTTCTTCTCCTGTTTTAACAAATGAGATTATGCGTTGTCACTAATTCTTTTTTCTGGGAAAGTTATTTTATCCGTATACCGCTAATCATTCATCTAATGTTCTTAATACATTTTATTGGTAGGGGATAGAATGTTTATTCATATCAATTGCGCAGTAGATTTCCTTTGCGTAGTTCTTAGTAACTTATTGGATTAGCGTAGCAAAGCGTAGGATTTCTGTCAATGGAGGACCTTTGCCTGACTTGGAATTATTTTCTCATAGAAAGGATGATTGGAAGAGTCAGACATATTACTTTTGGCCATGTAGAGAATAAATAATAGTAGTTGAATCCTAGAGGTAGTCGGACTATATTTAGCTTGTTATTCATTTACCCAATGGAGGTTGCCATGACCCTACGTCTAGGCGATGTAGCACCTGATTTTGAACAAGATTCTTCGATCGGCAGGATCAAATTTTATGAATGGGCAGGGGACTCTTGGACGGTGTTGTTCTCGCATCCAGCAGATTTCACGCCTGTATGTACGACTGAACTTGGGTTGACCGCAAAACTCAAGTCTGAATTTGACAGACGAAACGTAAAAGCGATCGGACTATCAGTTGATCCTGTGGACAAGCATGTAGAGTGGATCAAGGATATTGAAGAGACTCAAAATACTATGGTCAATTTTCCAATCATCGCAGATGTGGATAGAAAGATTTCAACTTTGTTCGATATGATTCATCCGAATCAGTCGGAGACCATGACAGTGCGTTCGCTGTTCATTATCGACCCAAAAAAGAATGTACGTCTTATCATCACATACCCAATGAGTACTGGACGCAATTTTAACGAAGTGTTGCGCGTTATCGATGCGCTACAATTGACTGATAATTACTCGGTAGCCACTCCAGGGAATTGGTGTGATGGTGGCGATGTAATCATCCCATTGACAATTCAAGACGAGGAAGTTATCAAGCAGAAATATCCAAAAGGTTACAGGGCGCCGCGTCCATATTTACGTATAACGCCGCAACCGAACAAATAACTGGTTGTTCGCAACGCCTGAAATTCTTGGTTTCTATCTTTAACTCTTTTGTCCAGTTGTTTGGAGTTATTTTTTTGTTAGTTTTTCTTTATTTGCCTCGGGTGCGTTAGCGTAGAGATTACGCCCCGACTCGAACCACGCAAGGTTTTGATGCAACTTAACTACTTCGCCGATGATGATAAGGGTAGGGGGAGTAAGTTTAGCAGAGGCAGCCAAGTTTGGTAGTGTTTCCAACGAGCCGACCAGCACACGCTGCGCATGTGTTGTGCCCTGCTGAACAATAGCTGCGGGCGTCATGGTAGGTAGGCCATGTGTGATCAACTGCTGGCATAACACAGGCAATCCAAGTAGTCCCATGTAAACCACAATAGTTTGGCCTGGCCGCACTAGTGCGGGCCAATCAAGATCTACGCTACCATTTTTTAGATGGCCGGCCACGAAAATACAAGACTGCGCATAATCGCGATGGGTGAGAGGAATGCCTGCATAGGATGCCACCCCAGAAGCTGCTGTGATACCCGGTACCACCTGAAATGGAATACCATGACTGGTTAGTGTCTCAATTTCCTCGCCACCACGGCCAAAAATGAAAGGGTCACCTCCTTTTAACCGCAGAACACGTTTGTTTTCCTTCGCCAGCCGCACAAGCAACTCATTGATGGATTCTTGCGACATAGTGTGATTGCTGCGCTTTTTTCCTGCATAGATGCGGGGAGCATCCCGGCGTACCATATCGAGTATTTCAGGCGAGACTAAACGATCATATACCACCACGTCTGCTTGTTGCATCAGGCGCATTGCACGAAAGGTCAATAGGTCAGGATTTCCCGGACCAGCACCAACTAGATAAACCTCTCCACGTGGTGCTTCATCAGCTTCACTATGCAGTGAATGCTCCAGATAGTCCTTTGCAGCTTGATCCTTCCCAGCGAACACCATTTCGGAGAAGGGTCCTTGCAATTCATTTTCCCAGAACATGCGACGCTTTTCAGGGTGAGAGAAATGTTGCTTCACCTGCTCACGGAAATTGTCAGCATAGGTTGCCAAGCGCCCATATGCTTCTGGGATCATAGTTTCCAGGCGTGCTCGTAACAGCCTTGCAAGTACCGGCGATTTGCCACCACTAGAAACTGCGACCATAATAGGAGAACGGTCAATGATGGAGGGCATGATGAAAGAACACAGATCAGGATTATCCACTACATTGATCGGAATGCGCAGTTTTCCGGCAGCTTCAGAAATTTGCTGATTGACCAAGCGGTCATTGGTGGCTGCAAATACCAGCGTGGCATCGTCAAGATGAGCTGGGGTGAAGATCTCGGCACGATGGACAATGATTCCTTGGCGTAGTTGTTCGTGTAGTTCTGTATCAAGTTCCGGTGCGATTACAGTGACGCGGGCACCTGCTCGCAACAGCAGGGCGATCTTGCGGGCGGCAACTTTTCCTCCACCGATTACAACACAGTTGCGGTTTTTAATGCTGATGAAAATGGGCAGAAAATCCATGAACTATCCTGATAACTATCTTTTGCTAGCAGTAATGGTTCTAATGAGATGAATTTTGGTATAGAAATGAGCTGATTCTTCTGTCCCAATCAGACTTAATAGCCCAAAAAAATAATTCATTTGGTGCTATTAAAAACTCTCAATCTTCGTCTATTCATTTCTCTTCACTTTCTTAGCTGCAGTACGATTATCCACACACTGAGAAAAGTTAAAATGGGTATTCATACAGGTTTATGTAATGTTATCCAGCTGATTGGTTAACTCAGCATGAGTATAACGTGCCGTGTTTAATCTAGCTTTTTTAACTGTTTACTTAGTTTTTCCAGTGTTGAGCTAAAGCTAGAGAAGCGATCATTTTCTTGCTCTACTATTTTCGTTGGTGCGTGCTCGATAAAACCAGGATTAGCAAGTTTGGTTTCTGATTTTACGATTTCCAATTTGATACGCGCGATTTCTTTTGCTATGCGCTCGCGCTCCACAACTACATCTATCTCTATTTTCAGCATCAGTTTGAATTCACCTACGATGGCTACTGGTGCATCAGCATCTGGTAATTCACCCTGCATAATTTCTATATCCGACAGTTTAGCCAGTGCTATCAAATAGGGAGAGAAATCAGTTAAGACTTTCTGATCTCCCGCAGCTAACAGTGGAATTCTTAATGCTGGTGATAGATTCATTTCACCGCGTAGGGTGCGACATGCATTGATTATTTCTTTAAGTGCATGGATTTTTCCATTAGCATCTTCGTTAATACTTGCTAAATCAGCTTTGGGGTATGGTTGGAGCATAATGCTTGCACCATGTTTGCCAGCTAGTGGGGCCACTTTCTGCCACAATTCTTCAGTAATGAAGGGGATGATTGGGTGAGCAAGTCTTAGCGTTATTTCTAGCACACGTACCAAAGTATGGCGGGTGTTACGTTGTACTGAATCGATATTTCCATTTAACTGTACCTTTGCAAATTCAAGGTACCAGTCACAATATTCGTCCCAGACGAATTCGTAGATTTCGCGTGCCGCTACATCAAAACGATAATCGTTAAATGCTCTCTCTACTATACTTTGTGCCTGCTGCAAGCGTCCAACGATCCACTTGTCAGCGGCAGAAGATTCCAGTGGTAAATTCTTATCCAAACCTACATCTTTTCCCTCGCAATTCATCAACACATAGCGGGTAGCGTTCCATAATTTGTTACAGAAATTCCGGTAACCTTCACAGCGCTGCAAATCAAATTTTATGTCTCGGCCATGAGAAGCAAGACTGGCAAAGGTAAAACGCAACGCATCAGTGCCGAATGCGGCGATGCCTTCAGGATGATGTTTTCGCGTGATTCTCTCGATAGATTCTGCCTGGTTGGGATTCATCAATCCGGTAGTACGCTTGGCAATCAGGGCTGGCAAAGTGATCCCGTCGATGAGATCCAACGGGTCAAGCACGTTGCCCTTGGATTTACTCATTTTTTGACCTTCCGCATCGAGGATCAGGCCGGTCACGTAGACTTCTTGGAAAGGCACTTTCCCCGTAAAATATAGCGACATCATTACCATGCGTGCCACCCAGAAAAAGATTATATCGAAGCCTGTAACCAGTACTGAAGTTGGTAGGAATGTCTTGAGTTCCGGTGTCTCTTCAGGCCAGCCCAGAGTAGAGAACGGCCACAGTGCGGAAGAGAACCAAGTATCGAGCACGTCCTCATCCTGTGTGAGAGTGCGATTACCAGCTTGCTGTTGTGCTTCCTCCAGGCAGTGCGCGACGTAGATGTTGCCATCCTCATCATGCCACGCCGGGATTCGATGTCCCCACCATAATTGACGTGAAATGCACCAGTCTTGGATATTTTCTAGCCACTGGTTGTAAACATGACTCCAGTTTTCCGGGATAAATTTTACTTCTCCATTTGCTACTACTCCCAGCCCACGCTTGGCTAGACCTTTCATCGCTACATACCACTGGTCGGTAAGCATTGGCTCTATAACAGTGTTCGTACGGTCACTACGCGGCACCATCAGTTTATGTGGTTTTATTTCAACTAATAACCCCTGTGTTTCTAGGTCAGCAATAATTCTTTTTCGAGCATCAAAACGGTCAAGGCCCTGATATTCAGAAGGTGCAAGATCGTTTATTTTTGCATTCAGTGTGAGAATACTAAACATAACGAGCTTGTGTCGTTGACCTATCTGATAATCATTGAAATCATGTGCTGGAGTGATCTTTACGCACCCAGTTCCAAAATTAGGATCAACATAAGTGTCGGCAATGATGGGAATGCTGCGCTGGCATAGTGGTAGGCACACACGACTGCCAATCAGGTGTTGATACCGCGGGTCATCCGGATGCACAGCTACGGCCATATCACCCAACATGGTTTCGGGGCGAGTGGTGGCGACGATCAATCCTTCAGTTTTATTTGGGCCACCTTCAAACGGATAGCAAATATGCCAGAGAAATCCATCTTCTTCAGTTGACACCACTTCTAGATCAGATACCGCTGTTTGTAGCACTGGATCCCAGTTTACAAGTCGCCAACCACGATAGATTAGTCCCTCACGATAAAGTCGTACGAACACTTCCGTTACGGCACGGGATAACCCATCGTCCATGGTAAAGCGTTCGCGCGACCAGTCACAGGAGGTACCTAAACGCTGCATCTGCTGGGTGATGGTGGAGCCATATTGTTCTTTCCATTGCCACACACGATTGAGAAATTCACTCCGTCCCAGATCATGCCGGTTGGTATTTTGACTATCCAGCTGACGTTCCACCACAATCTGGGTAGCGATGCCAGCATGATCGGTCCCTGGCTGCCACAGCGTGTTATCACCAAGCATGCGGTGATAACGGGTGAGCGCATCCATAATGGTGTGCTGAAATGCATGCCCCATGTGTAGCGTGCCCGTAATATTTGGTGGTGGCAGCATGATGCAATAGGACTGAGCTGTTCCGTCAGGTGCTCCGGCAAGAGCTGGCTTGAAATAACCAGCGGATTGCCAGAATGAATACCAGCGTTCTTCTATAGGTCGGGGTTCAAAGCTCTTAGTGAGACTCATAAAGATCGAGGTTGAATTCGGTAGTTCCGAGGGGTCTTCTATTATATCGGAAGGAACGGATGTTTCATCCGTTGATACCTGTGGCTGAACCACAGCTTTAAGCTTATTTTGATTAGGGGACAAACAGAAACTTCGTAAATGCTGTTCCAGCACACTGATAAGTGACTCTTGCGTTTTAGCATCCAGATTGGTTCCCGTTTCCTTTAGTGTAGCATCTAGGATTTGTCGCAATAGCGGCGTAATCTCAGACTGAAGTGGCAAGATTTCCGGGGACAGAAACACCTTCTCAGTGAGCGTCGGTATGGCATCAACTGCTGGCGGTTGTACTTGGTTTACTGGGGACAGAAACACCGTATTGGTGAGCGTAGGTATGCCATCGGCTAATGACGGCGGCACTTGTTCTGGTATGTCATCAAGAACCTGGGTTTGGACCGGAAAAGACGTTGTGGTGCTATCTGCGTCAGTTGTTACTGAGGATTCACCTTGGTGCTCGCGTAACAACGTATTCGGTTTGTTCAGAGATTCCTCTTCATCGGGTTCTGGTGAGGTTTCATTGATGTTTGTCATAAAGAGAGGTAACCGGTAGATGGCGTGGGAGGTTTACCTAAGTTTATCTAGGCGCCCTCAAGCTTATGATGGCGGATTTCATATCCCCTGTCTTTATAGAAACGGTAACGTTTTCGTGCTGCCTGAGTATCCTCCAGTGTGGTTCCAGAAATTTCAATCAATCGAAGAAAGCGGCTGAAGAAAGGGGGATGCCCAACATGCAGGTTAATCAGCACATTGTCATGTGGAAGTGGCTCGGCCTGGTGACTGATTATGACTGGAGTTACGTATGCTAGTTTGTCATCTGCGCGGCAGTGTGGAATAAAGGAAGTGGAAGAAAAAGTCCACAGTAACTTGTCGAGCCGCTCAGCAGTCTCGGTATCAGGAATATAAATCGTTACTTTCAGATCTTGCTGTACTACCTTAGCACTCAGACGACAAGCAGTGTGTAACTTGTCGTCTGCACCAGAATAAAAGTCGATTTGGGTCATGTTTTCTTTATGGAATCTTTTTGGCCGCGCGTGTCCTCAGAAATTGTGTAAGCAGAGGTACCGGTCGGCCAGTTGCGCCTTTTTTCTTTCCAGATTCCCAAGCAGTACCAGCGATGTCTAAGTGTGCCCATCGATATTTTTTTGTGAAACGCGATAGGAAACAGGAGGCAGTAATAGTTCCTGCGGAACGTCCACCGATGTTAGCCATATCGGCAAAATTACTTCTTAGTTGCTCTTGGTAATCATCCCATAG
>JAZGCR010000010.1:0-9308 GCA_036477105.1 Nitrosomonadaceae bacterium
CACATTGGCTACATGGTCCTTTAGTTGCGGTTGACCCAACTGTACTGCTGAAACATTAACAAGAACTGACATTGGACCATATGATGCATCATGCCATATTTTTGCTTGTTTACACGCTTGATACAGCACCCATTCCCCAATCCTAATAATGAGACCAGTTTCATCTGCAAGCGGAATAAATTTATCGGGAAGAAGTAACCCAAATTCAGGATGGTTCCAACGTACTAATGCTTCCGCAGCAATAAATTTTCCCGTTTTTAGATCAATGACTGGTTGATACTGCAGTAGCAGCTCGCCCCTTTCCACTGCTTTACGTAACGAAGTCTCCAGCACTAAGCGCTTGGAAGAAGCCTCGCCCATTTCTTTAATGAAATACTTGCAGTTATTTTCGTAAGACTTTTTGGCAAGAGATCTAGCGCTTTCAGCGTTTCCTAATAGCGTTGACACATCATTCCCATCATCCGGGTAAGCAGATATTCCAATACTTAGGGTGACATAAAACTCCAGCCTATCAACAATAAATGGAGAAATTATGGATTCCATAATGCGATCTGCAAACATCTGAATCTCACAGTGGTCACTCATATTACTCTTAAAAAATGCAAACTTGTTACCTCCGATTCGTGCCAATATACAGCTATCTTCTATACAATCGCTTAGTCGATATGCCAATTGCTGAATTAATGTATCACCAACAGCATAGCCATATGTGTTGTTAACTCGCATTAGATGATTCATGTATATAGAATACGTTGCAGCGAGTGTGGTGACATTCTTAGAATCCATCAACCCCGGTAGCATTAAGGATGATTTTTCACAGAATAGATTGCGTTTAGGAAGACCAGTCAGCTCATCAAAGTAGGCCAATTGATAAATATGATGGTCAGCCTGCTGCTTAGCACGACGGATACTAGCATTTTTTAGCTCGCGCTCTATAGATGGAAGCAAGCGGGAAAAATTTCCCTTAAATATATAATCGTGCGCTCCGTGGCTCATAGCAGAAACCACCATTTGTTCGCTAATGACGTTAGAGTAAATTATGAATGGGATATCTTTACCACTTTTTTTTAATACATCTAGCGCATCAATGGAGTTGAAGGACGGCATCGAATGATCCGCAATGATGATATCCCAGTCAGACTCCTCTAAGGCAGCTTGCATCTCCAAATCACATTCAACACGCTTATATGTTAGGTCATTTCCGGCGTTAGTTAGTTCCGCACATAGAAGGCATGCGTCATCCTCTGAATCCTCAACCATTAACACTTTCATATGTAACCCTGGATTGCCATGCTAAAAAGGTTATCAACTCGACTCTTATTTTTCGACTAAAATGATAAAAACTTTAGCTTTTCGGCTGAAATGATAAAAACTTTAGCTTTTCGGCTAAAATGATAAAAACTTTGGCCTTTGAGTGTTTTGGCCTGAGTAAGCCAAAGTCAAAACTTCACTTCAGTCTATTTAACCTGTTACATGGCCATGGGAGCACATAAAAAACTTATCAAATACCTTATTTCTAGGAGCTAATTATTTGAAAAGGCTTATTCGATGCTTGAGATAACAAAATGATAAGATAGTTAATTGCAATTGAAATTGGCCTATTTATCTTGGCCTACCCTAGTAAATGAACGAGATATTACGCTAGATCTCAGATAGCAAAGTAATACTTTGCAGTATCACCAGCATAAAGATATTTTTTTGTGGTTTACATCTTATCTATTCATTATAATTTGGCCTCAATTAAGTGAAACAACCTTGGGAAAAGGTGGGTATGACTTGATGTCTAGCCTTCCCTACAAAAGTGAATCCAAATCTCAATCGCCTACAATCTTATCCCTTTCAAAAGCTTAACAAGCTGTACTCAGGGATTACGCCTAACCCGGCCTTTTCGCCCATCAGCCTACATATAGGCGAACCAAAACATACAACGCCTGACTTCATCCGTCTAGCATTGATAGAAGGTCTTAATAAACTGGCAAATTATCCCGCAACACTTGGAGATAAATCGTTGCGCGCAAGCATCGCTGCATGGTTGATACGTCGTTATAATTTATCTACCATAGACTCTGACACGGAGGTTATGCCCGTAAATGGAAGTCGCGAAGCTCTGTTTTCTTTTGCCCAGACAGTTATTGATTTATCCTGCTCAAAGGTAGCGATAGTTTGCCCTAATCCGTTCTATCAGATCTATGAAGGGGCAACTCTTCTAGCTGGAGCTACACCATATTTTCTTAACTCCATACCTGAAAATAATTTCACAACTGACTATGCACAATTACCTAATGATGTCTGGTCGTGTACGCAACTAGTATACGTCTGCTCTCCTGGAAACCCATCCGGCAAAGTGATGTCGATGGACGAGTGGAAGAAACTATTTTCTCTTTCAGATCATTATGGGTTTATCATTGCTGCTGACGAGTGCTATTCTGAAATATATTTAGATGAGAATAATCCACCACTTGGTGCTTTAGAAGCGGCTCATCGCTTAGGTCGTAAAGGTTTCCCTCGCCTAGTGGTATTCGGTAGTTTGTCGAAGCGTTCCAACGTACCTGGGATGCGTTCTGGCTTTGTTGCAGGAGATCCTAGCATACTAAAAAAATTTTTACTTTACCGTACTTATAATGGCAGCGCGATGAATCCAGCAGTGCAAGTAGCAAGTGAGGCGGCGTGGAATGAGGAGTCTCATGTTAGAGAAAACCGTCGCTTATACCGGAAGAAATTTGCTGCAGTCACCGCATTATTATCTTGTTACATGCAAGCTCCAATACCTGAAGCTACTTTTTACTTGTGGGCAAAGACACCAGTTAACGATACGGATTTCGCTCGGCAACTATATCAAGGTTATAATGTTTCCATATTACCTGGCAGTTATCTTGCACGGGAAGCACACGGTATCAATCCTGGTAAGAATTTTGTCCGCATGGCTCTGGTTGCACCATTATTCGAGTGTGTGGAAGCGGCCAAGAGGATAAAAAATCTACTGTAGCACATTGCTAATGAAGTAAGTAGATAAACTGTAATTCGAAATTTTGTAAATTTTGTTATTTAGAAAAATCCTTTAAGGAGAGCTATGGAGCAACTGCAAGCTACTATCGAAAAGGCATTCGAATACCGAGCGAATATTACACCGCGTAATGTCGAGGCCAAACTGAAGGAATCTATCAACCAAGTATTAGATATGCTCAATACTGGTGAGTTGCGTATAGCGGAAAAAATCAATGGTGAATGGGTCACGCATCAATGGATAAAAAAAGCTGTCCTGCTTTCTTTTCGCATGGAAGATAACAGCTTTATCAAGGGGGGCTTCTCCAACTACTTTGATAAAATACCATCAAAGTTTGCAGATTTCAGTTCTAAAGATTTTCGTAACGGTGGATTCCGTGTAGTACCGCCTGCAACCGTGCGAAAAGGCTCTTTCATCGCCAGCAATGTTGTACTGATGCCATCATACGTCAATATAGGTTCTTATGTTGATGAGGGTACAATGGTTGATACTTGGGCTACGGTAGGCTCCTGTGCTCAAATTGGTAAGAATGTACATTTATCAGGCGGAGTTGGTATTGGCGGCGTGCTAGAACCAGTACAGGCCAATCCAACTATTATTGAGGATAACTGCTTTATTGGTGCGCGCTCTGAGATTGTAGAAGGTGTACTCGTTGAAGAAAACTCAGTGATTTCGATGGGTGTATATATTAGTCAAAGTACCAAGATTTATAACCGTGAGACCAGCGAAGTAAGTTATGGTCGGATTCCACCAGGCTCAGTGGTGGTTTCAGGCACATTGCCTTCATCAGATGGAAAATATAGTCTTTACTGCGCAGTCATTGTTAAACAAGTAGATGCGAAGACCCGTGCAAAAACTAAAATCAATGAACTATTGCGTGGAATCTAAACAATAACTATATGGCACCAGTTTCAAGAAACTCCTATGCATAAAGATACTTTGTCTCTCGCTCAGAAACTTATTACCTGTCGTTCACTTACCCCTAGCGATAGTGGTTGTCAGGAAATTCTAATCGACCGTCTAGAAAAACTTGGCTTTGATATTGAGAAGATGCATTGCGGCGAGGTAGACAATTTTTGGGCAAGGCGTGGAACTAAAAAACCAATTTTATGTTTCGCCGGCCATACAGATGTGGTGCCAACTGGCCCAATAGAAAAATGGGAAAGCGACCCATTTACACCAACAATTCGTGATGGAAAGCTTTATGGACGTGGAGCGGCAGATATGAAAGGATCGTTAGCCGCATTTATTACAGCGATTGAAGCTTTTGTAAATGTACACCCAAATCACAGCGGCTCGATTGCCCTTCTTATTACCTCAGATGAAGAAGGCGTTGCGGTGGATGGCACTGTCAGGGTAGTGGAAACCCTCAAAGCGCGGAATAAGACAATTGACTATTGCATCGTCGGCGAACCCACGTGTGTAAACAAATTAGGCGACACTATTAAAAATGGTAGACGTGGATCCCTGTCTGGAACTCTCACTATAAAGGGCGTACAAGGGCATATCGCTTATCCACATTTGGCGAAAAATCCCATACATCTTGCTGCCCCTGCCGTTGCTGAACTTGTACAAACTGAGTGGGATTGTGGCAACGAATATTTCCCACCAACTACTTGGCAAATTTCTAATATCTATGGAGGAACTGGCGCAACCAATGTAATTCCTGGTGAGGTCAAAAAACTATTTAATTTCCGTTTCTCTACTGCCAGTACGGTCAAATCACTACAGACTAAAGTATATGAAATACTCAACCGACACGGCTTAGATTATGACTTACAGTGGACGCTTTCTGGCAAGCCCTATCTTACCCCTAAGGGTAACCTGGTAGAGGCAATAAATAACGCAGTTAAAAAAATAGTAGGAATCGAACCACAATTGTCCACTTCTGGTGGTACCTCTGATGGGCGTTTTATTGCTGATATTTGCCCACAAGTGGTAGAGTTTGGTCCAGTCAATGAGAGCATCCATAAACTTAATGAATGCGTGGAAGCAAATGACTTAGAACAACTATCAAAAATTTATCAGTTAACACTAGAGAATTTATTGCTGAAATAATAAACAGAATCTCTTAGAGAAGTAGTATTGAAAAATTGGAAAAAATAAAAGTTAGTTTTTACACTTTCTTAGTACTGTTATAAATAGATATGCCTAATTTATTTTTTTATTGAAATACGACAAACCAACTCGAGAGTCTCTCAGGTATCTGTATACAAGTATACCTCCCAAACTTACAAGCTATGAGGACAGTTCTAATAAGCGCTCTACTTCTTTCTTATTCAACTCCATCCACTTTCCTCGTTTCAGGCGTGGCGGCAACTTAATAGAGCCAAAACGCACTCGGATCAAGCGACTTACTGTCAGCCCTATTGCTTCAAACATACGTCGAACTTCACGGTTCTTGCCCTCTTTCAATGTTACTCGATACCAATGATTGGAGCCCTTGCCTCCTTGATCAGACAGGTAATCAAATTTTGCCGGTCCATCTTCCAGTTCAATTCCTGTAGTTAATAGTGTTACCTGATTCGAGTCCAATCTCCCTACGATTCGAACAGCATATTCGCGCTCCACTTCAAAACGCGGGTGCATTAATCGATTGGCCAATACTCCGTCCGTGGTGAAAATCAGTAATCCACAGGTATTAAAGTCAAGTCTACCTATTGACACCCATTTAGATGTTTTGAGTTCCGGCAGTTTATTAAATACCGAGGGTCGGTTATATGGATCATTGTGGCTAACAATTTCACCTTCTGGCTTATGATAGAGCATAACTCTAGGTAAACATTTGCCGGATTTTAGATGGATAATACGCTTTTTTATTCGTACTATATCCTCAGTGCCAGCCCGATCACCGATTTCTGCTACTTTTCCATTGATAGACACCTGGCCAGTAGCAATCAATTTCTCCATCTCACGTCGTGAACCAAGCCCAGTTTGCGCCAGTAATTTATGCAGTTTTTGCGTAACTGCTGATGCGGACACAGGTTTGGTCTTAGCGTTAGGTAACTCATGTGTTTTCTTCTGTACCTCACCTCTTAGTCTGCCAGTTCTCATCTATTTCCCAGAGTAGCAAAGCCATTCCTCCTACTTTATTCCATTTTTAGTTTAAAAGTAAAAGAGGTGGCAACGAATAAAAGCTGAAGATAATACGGCAAAGTGTTAACTAGAAGCTAATAAAATGTAACTAATAAAATTAAACCTCTTTGCGCTCCATAATTGCCTGAGCTAGCGTGCCACTGTCAATATGCTCAAGTTCGCCTCCAACTGGCAACCCTCGTGCAATGCGCGTAACTTTAATACCTCTACTATTTAGTAGCTCACTAATGTAATGTGCAGTAACTTCTCCCTCCACAGTAAAGTTAGTAGCAAGTACGACTTCTCTTACTATGTCATCCTGGACTCGCTTCAGCAGTCGGTCAAGGTGAATTTCCTTGGGACCAACACCATCTAGTGGAGAAAGTTTACCCATCAGCACGAAATACATGCCCTTGTAGCAGTGCGCCTGCTCAATCATTAGTAGATCGGCAGGCATTTCAACTACACACAAAAGACTCGCGTTGCGTCGTGTAGAACAGCATAGTGCACATACCGATGTTTCAGTAAAACTATTACACTTCTCGCAATGTTTGATATTCGCTAATGCTTTATCCAGCGCATTGGCAAGCTGATGTGCGCCCACATGATCGTGCTGTAACAAGTAATAGGCCATTCGTTGCGCCGACCTGGGCCCAACACCGGGCAAGCAGCGCAACGACTCAATCAAATCTTCAAGAGCTGTGGGAGTTTTCATTTTGAATGAAGTGTGAATATAGCAATAAATATGTAAAATTAAGGCCTATCTTGCCAATTCACGGTTTACATCTCACGAACTTAAAACGGTAACTTCATTCCCGGTGGCAAACCTAAGTCTGCCGTAAAACCGGCCATTCTTTCTTGTGTAGTTGATTCAACACGCCGCACTGCATCATTAATTGCAGCAGCGAGCAGATCCTCGAGCATATCCTTGTCATCACCAATCAGACTTTCGTCAATATTTACTCGTTTTACATCGTAACGACAGGTCATCACAACTGTAACCATGCCTGCACCAGACTGGCCTTCAACTTCTACTGTGGCCAGTTGTTCCTGCATATTTTTCATGTTCTCTTGCATTTGCTGGGCCTGTTTCATCAATGGCCCCAAGCCATCTTTCATCATTTTGTGCCTCCACTATTAAATAGGTTTAATTGAAGAAATAATTAATTTTGCATCAAAATTATCTATTAATTCGCGTACAAACGGATCGTTCTCAATAGCTGCGATGGCTTGTAATTGTTTCGCCTGCCTTTCACGAGTATCTAGTTCTGCTGGCGTCATGCCAGTAACGCTCCCTACAGAAAACTTTAATCGTACAGGTTTCCCAAAATGTTCGCTCAGTGCTGTTTTTATCTTGTCCTGGTGCGTCTTTTCTAATAAATGCTTATGCTCTGCTTGCACGCATAGTTCGATATTATCTGTAGAGAAATTCTTCATTTCACAGTTATACGCCAGCATTTTTGTCATGCCATTTAATTTTAACTGATTCACCAATACCGCCCAGTTACCATTTAATTGGTTCGTGCAAGAGTCTGTATTAAGTGCTGTCTCTACCTTCAGCGCTGGGGGAGCGACATGCTCTGTCTTAATATTTGGTTTGCTCACCTTTCCATCAAATAAAGGCAACTTTTCTTTTGGAATAACGCTCGGCGGTCGGCAAGAAACTGTGATATTTTCTGATGAGCTTTCTGGTGCAAAAGCCAGCATACGCATCAATGCCATAGTGAAACCAGAATATTCATCCGGCGCCAGACCTAAATCACCACGACCATGCAAAGCGATTTGATAAAATAACTGAAGATCCTCAGGCATAAATTTTTTTGCTAGTGAGCAAATCTGTCCATGCTCTGGCATGTCTTCGTTAATAGTCTGTGGAACTATCTGCACTAAAGCAAGTCTATGGAATAACCCCGCCAACTCTTGCAAAGCAGCATCAAATGACAAACTTCGCGCTTCTATTGCATCAGCTACGGCTAGCATCTGTGCGCCGTCTTTTTGTGCAAGTGCTTCAAGTAGATCGTAGAGATAGCTTTGGTCAATGGTACCCAGCATGGCGTGAACCCCAGTTTCTTCAACCTTACCTTTACCAAAAATAATCGCCTGATCCAGCATGCTTAGGGCATCACGCATGCTACCCTGTGACGCACGTGCTAGTAATTGCAATGAAGCCTCATCGCAACTAATCTTCTCCTGTTCCAGCACATACTTGAGATGAATGGCAATCAAGTTAGGCGGGATTTGTTTTAGGTTAAATTGCAAACAGCGTGATAAAATAGTAATAGGAATTTTTTGTGGTTCAGTTGTAGCCAACACAAATTTTACATGGTCAGGAGGCTCTTCTAGGGTCTTAAGCATGGCGTTGAAAGCTGACTTAGAAAGCATGTGTACTTCATCAATGATGTATATCTTGTATCGAGCACAGGTTGGTGCGTAAAGTGCATTTTCCAGAAGTTCACGCATATTATCCACTTGGGTGTTAGAGGCAGCATCCAGTTCAACTAAATCAACAAAATGCCCACTATCAATTTCGATACATGCAGAACATTTACCACAGGGTGTAGTTGTAATACCAGTTTCACAGTTGAGAGACTTGGCTAAAATGCGGGCAATAGTAGTTTTGCCAACACCACGTGTACCTGTAAATAGATAAGCATGATGCAAGCGTTTTTGTTCAAGCGCATTAGTAAGCGCCCTAACTACATGATCCTGTCCAGTCAGTCCAGAAAAATTTTTTGGGCGCCATTTACGAGCAAGAACTTGGGTTTGAGACACAGTAGTTACTAAGCAGTTGGTAAAGGGTAATGAGGAGTATTGTAATCTGGATAATCTGAAATGCAATCTACTGCATCTTTCGCAAGTGCCGCATATCAACTTGGACCTATTACGAATAATCTAAAGTAAAGCCAACAACACGGTTAACAGGTTAACTCTGACTAACTATATAATAGGGTGGCGAGCCTAACCCCCGGCACTTACAGAGAATAGCTGTGGCTGCTTCCTTCCGGATCTGACCAGGTTCACCACTATGCAATGCGGGGAGGCCCGCCATAACTCAATCTTCACGACTACCGGGCGGCACTTGGGGCCTATCCCAAAATAGGCAGAAACCGCTCAAGGAGGAGGACTTCTATTGACGTTTAAAAATTGGTTGCGGGGGCAGGATTTGAACCTACGACCTTCGGGTTATGAGCCCGACGAGCTGCCAGACTGCTCCACCCCGCGCCAGTAA
>JAZGCR010000100.1:0-3037 GCA_036477105.1 Nitrosomonadaceae bacterium
AACGCAGTGGATTTTCATGAGCGTATCGGTGAAGAAGCTCGTCTTATTGGAATAGATAGGTTGTTCACCTTGGGCGAATTAAGTGCACATTCCGTGATGAAGTTTGGTATAGGCGCACAGCATTTTAAGCGTATTGAAGATTTATTGACTGCAATCGAGACGGTACTTGCACCCGACGTAACGTTGCTGGTAAAGGGATCTCGTTCCATGCAAATGGAACGGGTGGTCAAGAATTTTGAGTTGTAATTTTGAATGTTTAGTTGCGAAGAGAATATGAACAAATCGACTCAAACCGAAGCGAGAAACCCAAGATACAAAATTTTATTAGGCTTGTCATGTTGCTAGAACTTGCCCAATGGTTGGCCAAGGATATCCGGGCATTTAATGTAATCAACTACATTACATTACGCACGGTATTGGCGGCGCTGACTTCTCTCATGATCTCATTCATTGTCGGGCCGACCATGATACGCAAACTTACCGCTTACAAAGTTGGTCAATCGGTACGTGAGGACGGTCCGCAAACACACCTCGTTAAAGCTGGTACTCCCACTATGGGTGGTGCATTGATATTGGTGTCCATTGCTATTAGTACTCTATTGTGGGCAGATTTAGGTAATCGCTATGTGTGGGTGGTACTGTTGACAACGCTAGGCTTCGGTGCAATCGGCTGGGTAGACGATTACCGAAAGGTGGTGCATAACAACCCAAGAGGACTTTCTGCTGGCTCTAAATTCTTCTGGCAATCATCGATTGCAATCTCTATAGCGCTGTATCTTGTTCTTACCGCTGAATCTCCAGCACAGACCAGCATGATTGTGCCTTTCTTTAAGCAGATTGCAATACCGATGGGCGTAGTTGGATTTGTGACGATGACTTATTTCGTCATAGTGGGCACCAGTAACGCGGTGAATTTGACTGATGGTCTCGACGGTCTGGCCATTATGCCGACTGTGATGATTAGCAGTGGCCTGGCAATCTTTGCCTATGTGGCGGGTCACGCAGTTTTCTCAAAATATCTTGGCATCCCCTATATTCCCAATGCAGCTGAACTAGCTGTATTTTGTGGTGCGTTGTCAGGTGCAGGGCTTGCTTTTTTGTGGTTCAACGCCTATCCAGCGGAAGTATTCATGGGTGATGTTGGTGCACTCGCCCTCGGTGCTGCGCTTGGTGTGGTCACCGTGATCGTGCGCCAAGAAATCGTTCTTATCATTATGGGCGGTGTATTTGTAGTCGAAACTTTATCAGTAGTGTTGCAAGTGGCCTCGTTCAAGTTGACTGGCAGACGTATTTTTCGCATGGCGCCACTGCATCATCATTACGAATTAAAAGGATGGAAGGAAAATCAAGTAGTGGTACGGTTCTGGATTATTACCATGATGTTAGTGCTGCTTGGATTGTCCACGTTGAAGTTGAGATGAATCTGCGAGGGAAAACAATCTTGGTGCTGGGAATGGGCGAAACTGGATTATCAATGGCCAAGTGGCTATCACGCATAGGGTCAAATATTCGTGTCGCTGATAATCGCGCGGCGCCGCCCAATCTTAGTAAATTGGAACGAGCTGTACCAGCTGCCCAGATATTCACTGGCACTTTTTCAGCTGATATTTTCATAGGCATAGATCTTATTGCTATCAGTCCAGGAGTATCACTAGCGGCACCGTTGGTTCGTCAGGCAGTTAAGCGTGGGGTGCCGGTTGTGGGTGACATCGAGCTGTTCGCTTTGGCGCTTAAAAGCTTTAATACTCCAAAACCAAAAATTCTAGCTATTACCGGTTCCAACGGAAAAACAACGGTGGCAGCTATGGTGGGTGCGATGGTGAGGAAAGCGGGGTGGGATACGGAGGTAGCTGGAAATATCGGTCCAGCAGTGTTAGATGTACTGATACAGCGGTTAGATTCTGGAAAACTTCCTCAATCATGGGTTTTAGAGGTGTCAAGTTTTCAACTGGAATCCACGCAAAGTCTTAATCCTGACGCAGCGGTGGTACTGAACTTGAGCGAAGATCATTTTGATCGCTATGTGGGAATACAGGATTACGCTATGGCTAAGGCAAGGATATTTTTGGAAGTGACTAATGGTAGCGTTGTACAGGTTTTGAATCGTGACGATCCTCTTGTGAGCACAATGGCGTTAGCTGGAAGAAAACAGATAACTTTCGGCTTGGGTGTACCGGTTGCTGAAAGAGATTTTGGTTTGTTGCACGATGATGGCGAAACCTGGCTAGTACAGGGCAGAACACGGTTAATAAAAACCAGTGAGCTTGCTGTTACGGGTCTGCACAATGTAGCTAACGCCTTAGCTGCTTTGGCGCTATGTCGTGCTATAGGATTAACGTTTAGCCCACTACTACAAGCCTTGCGTGAGTTTTGTGGGCTACCTCATCGAATGGAGAAAGTTGCGGCGATCAATGGCGTCACATTCTACGACGATTCAAAAGGCACAAACGTGGGTGCAACGGTTGCGGCTCTGAGCAGTATGACACAAAACATAGTATTGATCGCAGGTGGCGATGGCAAGCAGCAGAATTTCTCGCCCTTGAAAGAGGCGATTGCAAAACATGCGCGAGCAGTTGTGTTGATTGGAAGGGATGCAGGAAGAATCGCTGCCGCGGTGGATGGATGTGGCGTGTCACTGCATAGTGCGGCAACGATGGAAGAAGCGGTGCAAAAAAGTTTTTCTCTGGCGAAGGCGGGGGATACTGTACTGATGTCTCCGGCCTGTGCCAGCACCGATATGTTCAGGAATTACGTTCATCGTGCTGAGATGTTCATTGCGGCAATTAGGGATTTAGAGATAAAAATTTTGGCCACGACCAGTGCTACACACTAGAGAATAAAGAAACTACTGATGATTTATCAAGCCAGTATCAGCAACCAAAGAGTTATACCTGACTTCGATCAGGCCCTGGTCTGGTCTGCAATTTTGTTGCTGAGCCTGGGACTAGTGATGGTTTATTCTGCTTCAATTTCCATAGCAGAGACAGGACCTGGCACCGATGGCTACGCGGCATATTTTCTTGTTCGGCATGGAGTT
>JAZGCR010000101.1:0-3891 GCA_036477105.1 Nitrosomonadaceae bacterium
CTATCGGATGATGAATTAATTGACATCATGGTAGAAAATCCGGACCTAATTCAACGACCGATTGTTGTACGTGGAGACAAGGCAGTATTGTGCCGACCACCAGAGAATGTAATGAAATTGTTGTGATACTAATTTTTAGATTAATCGAAATCTTGATCTTGCGCCCGCTTAAAAGTTAGATCAAATATTCCGGCATCATCAGCGTCTCCTTGATTAAATTAGTGCTTTGCAGGTATGGATAAATCGATCACGGCATGTGTAAAAAACGGCAGTGACATAATTAGGAATTCAATCCGGAAAAATCCCCGGCTTCTTGACTTACTGTAGAACACTTCTCGTACCATCAAATGTGAGGCGCCCTAATGGTTTTATTTGCATTCCATATTGAGGTTAACTACCATTTCTGGAAAATTAGGTATTGACGAACACACATTGACCCAGACGAGTCTGTCACGTAAAGTCACGTATTCTTTATTCTGACTAGGGCATCGATCCTGATGGATCTTAAAACCCAGACCGATTCAGAGCTTATTTCGCTTCGCGACAAGCTTAATGTGTGGTGTCTCCAACATCAGGTGTCAAAATGGGGGCATCGACTCTGGATATTAATTGTTATTTTGGGTGTATTTGCATTTCTTAGTGGAATAATAGATTCTTTTTTAGGTGGCATAACTCTACTGAACGTTTTTTTGATTGTGTTAGGAGTTATTACCTGTTTTTCTTGGTACAAAAGCGACAAACAGCGAAAAGTAAATATAAATTTTCTTGCTGAACTCAATAGCGAACTTGCTCGACGGGATTCAACAACTGTGAGCGGTGACACTTCCCGTGAAACAAAACCTACCTAGCTCCCTAAATTCCAATTTATTGGATGCCGTTTCAAGCTTTCTATAGTGAATTGTATGGGCGAATTCATGCAGTAACGAATAAAAACAGGCGAGCGTTAAAACCACATTTCAATTAATTGTAGAGGGCGAGGAATAGATTACCTAATTGGGTAACTGTGTAATAAGATAAATTTATGTTGGATAAGCAAAAAAGCTACCAGCTAGCCAGATAGAACTAATGCCCAGCATGATTAGGGTAACCTGCTGAACAGTAGCACCAATTTCGGGGCGTTTGTGCAAGCCTGGAATTAAATCTGCCATCGCTACATAGATCATGCTAGCTGCAGCAAGCCCTAAGAGTGATGGCATAAGGTGACTCATGTCTTGCAGCATGAAATAAGTCATCATGCCACCAATCAGAGTAGCGAGACTAGACAATAGATTAAACAGCAACGCCTGTTGTCGGGTGTAACCAGAGTTGAGCAAAATAAGAAAATTGCCTGCTTCTTGAGGAATCTCATGGGCAATGATGGCTATGGATGTGACAATACCCAGTTGTACGTCCACCATAAATGTGGCAGCAATGAGTATGCCATCAACGAAATTATGAAATGTGTCGCCCAGCATGACCATCATGCCGCTACGGCCATTGTCATGGTTATCTGCAGTAGTATTTGCGACGACACCATATAAAGGATCGTGCGCCTCACATTCCTCGACATGGCAATGACGCCATAATACTAATTTTTCTAGAATAAAGAATAATAGAATGCCGAACAGCACGGTGGCAGTCATTTGCCCTGGATTTTTAGACAGCTCAAGCGCTTCTGGTAGTGTGTTAAGGAATGCGGCTCCTAGCAGCGCCCCGATAGCGTAGGAAATTAACATTTGCACCCATGAGGCACGCGTGTTGAGCGTTAGCATGGCAGCAAACAATACACTCAATAAGCCGCCTAGTAGGCTCGCAGCAATAATCCAGGAAAAAGTGGTCATAGGAACAATTCGTGGAAGAATTTGCGATTATACGCTGTTGCAGGATTCAGGTTGTTGTGGGATTTGGGGAACATTTAGAGGGTGCCTACGTTAAAAACTTTTCATGTAAAACTATTAGAATGCTAGACATATTTTTACTTGGTAAGCCAAATCAATCCCGCCATTCGTCCCGTGTTGCCGTCGCGTCGATAGGAAAAAAATCTTTCCGGATTGCTAAAAGTGCACTCCTCATTACTGTAAACTTCAGTTACACCAATCGATGCTAATCGCTGTCGCGCTAACAGAAATATATCAGCAAACCATTTTTTGCCATTGTCTTCGTAGTGTGGAGCAAAGGCGAGCGCAGATTTTTCATCCTGTTTAATAAAGGCATGACGTACTTTTTCTCCAACCTCAAAAAAATCGGGCCCAATCGCTGGACCAAGGTAAGCCATAATTCGAGCATTTTTCCCTCTCATCTCCGTTACTGTTCGTTCGATCACTCCTGCCACCAAACCCCGCCAGCCGGCATGGACAATACCTACCACCGTTCCGACGTCATCGCACAGAAATACCGGTAAGCAATCGGCAGTGAGTACAGCACAGACCACATTGCAGCTGCGACTCAATGCGGCATCACCTTCAGGCACAATTACGTTATTGTCTACCCAAATTGGTATTGAACCGTGTACCTGTTTCAACCATTGCGGTTCACCCGGTAGAGTCCTACGTAGTTTTGTGCGATTTTGTTTGACGATTAGTGGGTTGTCACCTACATGATCAGCCAAGTTAAGGCTTGCGTAGGGGTCACTACTCATACCGCCTTGACGTGTGGTAAATCGTGCCTGAACATTATATGGTGCAGGCCAGTTGAGCGTGATCCAATCACTCATATTGGTAAATTTATTTGAACGGGGGGCACTTGTCATGATAATGACGGAGCGTGAGCAGAAGCTTCTCTATATCATCGGGCAATCCAGCTTCCCACATTACTGTTTGACCAGTCTTTGGATGAATCAGCTCTAGTCGTTGCGCATGTAATGCTTGTCTCGGAAAACTCATTATTAATCGTCTGACCTCTTGTACGAGTTTTCTTGGTTTGTTACTATAAATTGGGTCACCTACTAGCGGGTGGCCAATAGAGTGCATGTGCACACGAATCTGATGGGTACGCCCAGTTTCCAAGCTGCATTGGAGTAGAGTACATCCGCAAAGTTGCTCTATTACCTGGTAGTGGGTGCACGCTTCCTTGCCATTTTTGGTTACTGCCATTTTTACGCGCTGTATTGGGTGTCGTCCTATTGGCACATTTACCAAGCCGTCAAGTAGAACGCGACCATGTACTAAAGCGAAGTAATCTCGCTTCATGGTACGATTTTGCAGTTGTCGTACTAAGCTAGTTTGTGCTTCAAGAGTCTTCGCCACAACCAATAGGCCACTGGTGTTCTTATCTAGCCGGTGCACGATGCCTGCACGCGGTATTTCATACAATTGTACAGCATGATGCAGCAGACCATTTAGCAAAGTGCCCTGCCAATTGCCACTGCCAGGATGCACTACCATTCCAGCGGGTTTATTAATGACTATGAGCGCTTGATCTTCATACACTATATCAAGCTTGATAGCTTCGGCAGCATGAGCAGTCTCAGTGGGGTGTTGTGGTGGTTTTATTTTAATTCTTTCACCACCCCATACTTTCTCTTTTGAGTTTGCTTTTAGATCATCTATGGTTACCCATTCTTTTAGGATCCATGCCTGTAAACGGGTTCGGGACTGGTCTAGCAGTAGTTGTGCTAAAGCCTGATCCAGTCGCAGTCCCGCGCAGTTTTGTGGGATTATTAACTCGATGATTCTTTCAGTCGGTCTAGGCTGCGAGAATTTTGCACTATAATAAGATAGTTCGTTTTTAGCTGTCATTGAATTTGTTATGTCCACTATTTCGCGTAGTTTAGTCGTATTCTTAGCACTTCTGCTATCAGGTTGTGCCTTTGGCTGGTTAAAAACCTACAAAAAAGGGGAGAATACTGCCGGCTGGCCTGTAACCCAATTCTATTCAGAAGCCAAAAATGATCTAGAAAACGGAGATTACAAG
>JAZGCR010000102.1:0-6410 GCA_036477105.1 Nitrosomonadaceae bacterium
CTTAACAAACAGTATCATTACTTTGGTCCCTTTCCAAATGCGGGGATTGTAAGAGAGAGTATTCAGTTATTACAAAAGGTATTTCGTATCCGCACTTGCGAGGATAGTGTTTATAATAATCGTACCCGTCCATGCTTGTTGTATCAGATCAAACGTTGCAGTGCACCATGCGTCAAAATGATCACTAACCTGGCCTATCGAGAGGATATTAAAAATGCTGAGCTATTTTTGCAGGGGAAACAAACTGAGGTGCTTGAAAGCCTTGCTGTAAAAATGCGGAATGCTGCCAATGACTTAGATTATGAGCGGGCTGTTTTATTTCGTGACCAAATTCAGACATTGCGGAGAGTTCGAGAAAAGCAGTTTGTTGATAGTGGCAAAGCTTTAGATGTAGATGTTGTAGCTTGCGCTATTCAGCGTAGCGGTGGAAAGATTTGTGTCAATCTAGCCATGGTGAGAGGAGGGCGACACTTAGGAGATAAGAACTTCTTTCCTCAAAATGCAGAAGGTTACGACCCACCAGCTGCAGTGGAAGCTTTTCTTTCCCAACATTACCTGAATCGTGTTGTTCCGCCTCTCATTATCGTGGGTGAGAAGATCCATAGGGAGGCACTGCAAGCTTCACTTACTAAGCAATCTGGACACAAAATTGTAATCAGTCTCAATCCCAAGAGCGAGCGACGTGTGTGGTTGGATATGGCAACAAAAAATGCGCATCTTGGGCTGGAACAACAATTGGGTCGACTGGTTAACCAGGAAGAACGATTGCAAGTCTTGCAGCATGCTCTAGAAGTCACAAATCTTACCCGTATCGAATGTTTTGATATCAGCCATACTCAAGGTGAGGCCACTGTTGCGTCCTGCGTGGTTTACGATAACTTTTCTATGCGTAATGGTGAATACCGTCGCTACAACATTGGTGGTATTACACCAGGGGACGATTATGCTGCCATGCGTGATGTTCTTTCAAGGCGCTACCATAAAGTTGCTGAGGGAGAAGGCAGGCTACCTGATCTGATTCTTATCGACGGCGGTAAAGGGCAGGTAAACGCCGCCCAGGAAGCGTTGGTAGAACTCGGATTAAATTATGCGACTTTGGTTGGGGTATCAAAAGGAAGAGAACGCAAACCTGGTTTGGAACAATTGATATTTTCCGGTACAAAAAAACCGCTACAATTGTCTAAGGACCATCCAGGCTTACATCTAATTCAGCAAATTCGTGATGAAGCTCACCGTTTTGCGATTCAAGGTCATCGCGCTAAGCGTGGAAAATCCAGAGTCAGCTCACATTTAGTGGAAATTGGCGGTGTTGGTAACAAGCGTCGTCAAAACCTGTTGGTGCAGTTTGGCGGATTAAAAGGTGTGCTGACCGCAAGCATTGAAGAATTGCAACAGGTAGAGGGTATTAGTCGTGCGTTGGCGGAGAAAATTTATAAGGAATTACATTGAGTTTTAATCGGATGATTATTGTTTATTAATAGTTTAACGGCATACCCTACCCATGGTTTTTAACCTACCGAACTTGCTTACCTGGACGCGGATACTCGCTATTCCCTTGTTTGTAGGGATTTTCTATTTTCCACCGGCGTGGTTATCATACTCTGACCAAAATCTGTTTGCTGCCGTTATTT
Organism: Nitrosomonadaceae bacterium; assembly: GCA_036477105.1. Classification (GTDB taxonomy): domain Bacteria; phylum Pseudomonadota; class Gammaproteobacteria; order Burkholderiales; family Nitrosomonadaceae; genus BJGV01. The sequence goes on from JAZGCR010000102.1 coordinate 1,632, forward strand.
TTACTGTCGCAGCAATTACCGACTGGCTGGATGGTTACCTTGCCAGGGTACTCCACCAGACCTCGGCCTTTGGTGCGTTTCTCGACCCAGTTGCAGACAAACTTATGGTTGCGGCAGCGCTAATCATTTTGGTATTTTTAGGGAGACTTGACGCACTTATTGCCCTTATCATAATTGGTCGTGAAATCACTATTTCAGCTTTGCGCGAATGGATGGCACAAATAGGTAAAAGTAAAAATATAGGGGTTTCCTTTCTAGGAAAATTAAAAACTGTGTCACAAATGGCTGCCATACCTCTGCTACTGTATCATGACAACATAGGCAAAAGTTTTAACTCTCAGGAAGTTGGTACATGGCTGATCTATCTAGCCGCTTTTTTAACACTATGGTCTATGGTTTATTACCTGAGAATAGCAATTCCACAAGTATTAAAGCAGAACTGAAAACTTCTCTAAGGCCGTGTCTTTACATGCCTTTTCTTGACAAAAATACTTGCGTCTTTATAATGCTTGGTTCGTTTTCAGGGTATTTTCAAAAAAACGGAAATGCCTTATTCGCGGGAATAGCTCAGTGGTAGAGCACAACCTTGCCAAGGTTGGGGTCGCGAGTTCGAGCCTCGTTTCCCGCTCCAATTTTGGGGAAAATAGATCCTTCGGCAAGAGCTCATACGTATACAATTTGCGTGCTCTTGCTGAAAAATCTGTTTTCCCTTTTTGGTTTTTGCTATATCGTTGCAATGCAATTCATTTCCCGATTGCACGGCGGCGGCGGGGTGGCAGAGTGGCCATGCAGCGGCCTGCAAAGCCGTCTACGCCGGTTCGATTCCGACCCCCGCCTCCACTATCCATGCGGTTCTTGGATGCTACAACGGTTTTTCTACTATATGGTATAGTAAATTTATAGTAATCAGCCGAGAGCTTCTCGTACTACATCCTGTTTTGACAAACGTGGCATATCTTCGTTGTAGTTCCAACTAAATTTAAAAACATTTCTTGAATGCTCTCGGTAAATCCAACACACTATCTGGATGCTGGTACTTTCACAAGTTTCTAAACGCTATGGCAACACAGAGGTTCTGGCACCGACTGATCTTCAAGTTGCGGCCGGCGAGACTCTGGTACTTATTGGCCCTAGCGGCTGCGGTAAGTCTACTTTACTGCGTCTGATTATCGGCTTGGTTAAGTCAGATTCCGGCACTATCACGTTTGCTGGGACGATGTTAACGCCGGAAAACATTTTCCAAATACGTCAGCGAACAGGCTATGTTATTCAGGAAGGTGGTCTTTTCCCCCATCTCACGGTGCGCGATAATGTTGTTGTCATGGCGCGCCACCTGCATCGTGATACCGCCTGGATTAATTCTCGATTTGCTGAGTTAGCAGAATTGGTACGACTTCCCCAGGAATTGATGAGCCGTTTTCCCGTCGAACTTTCAGGTGGTCAGCGCCAACGTGTTAGCCTAATGCGCGCCCTAATGCTGGATCCAGAGCTGTTATTACTGGATGAACCGCTAGGTGCACTAGATCCTATGATCCGATATGAGCTTCAACAGGAGTTGAATCGCATATTTAGTCAGCTTGGTAAAACAGTCATTATGGTTACTCATGACATCGCAGAGGCCGCCTACTTTGGACATTCCCTGGTACTTATTAGAGATGGGCATGTTGTTCAAGCAGGTTCCTTCAAGGAGCTTGCTCAGGCACCAGCCGAGCCATTCGTCGAGCAGTTCATTACCGCTCAGCGTGAACCCATGGAACGGCTTACCAAGGCCCTTAGATGAAGATCGGCCAGCTAATAAGGACAATGTTGTTGGGGTTGTGCGCTACCTCCTATATGCCATCGGCTCTTGGTGCTGAGGCAACTGAAACGGTTATAGTCGGCTCAAAAAATTCAACCGAGTCAGTCATCTTGGGGGAGATGCTCAGTCACTTGGTTCAGAAGTCCGGGAACGATGCCGTGCATCAGCGACAACTAGGTGGAACCCGTGTGTTGTGGAATGCATTACTTAGTGGTGAGATCGATGCGTATCCAGAGTACACGGGTACCTTGTTACAGGAAATACTGGTTGGGGAAAACCTACAGACTGGGGTGCAACTTAAACAGGCTCTGGCTGCACGTGGTTTGCGTATGATCCGCCCATTGGGATTTAACAATACCTACGCGATTGGCATGAAGGACAAACTAGCTGAACAGCTTGGTTTGCGTAAAATCTCTGATTTACGAAACCATCCTAAACTCATGCTTGGTTTTGGAAATGAATTCATGGATAGGGCTGATGGTTGGCCTGGTTTGCAGCAGCGCTATCAGCTTCCCCATCGAAATGTTAGGGGTTTAGAGCATGACCTTGCCTATCGCGGTATCGAATCGGGTACGCTCCATGTAACAGATCTTTACGCGACCGATGCAGAAATTGCCCACTACAATTTACGTGCTCTTGAGGACGATCTAAATTATTTTCCGGTATATCGCGCAGTGGTTTTGTATAGAGCCAATCTCGTGCAGCGAGTCCCGGAGGTCGTGGTACTGTTTAAGAAGCTCGCCGGCAGTATTGACGCGCCTACCATGAGTGAGATGAACGCTCAAGTAAAACTCCACGGCAAAGATGAATCAAAGGTCGCTGCCAATTTCCTCGAAGAAAACTTAAAGTTGGATATAGATGTTCAGGTACAAAGTACGTGGCAACGGTTCTGGCGTCACACTGGAGAGCATCTGGTGCTCGTCGTAATTTCTCTATCGGCAGCGATTCTTCTTGCCATTCCGCTGGGCATCCTGTCAGCACGCCGTCTGCGAGTGGGCCAGATCGTGCTCGGCATCGCCGGGATTATCCAGACCATTCCTACTTTAGCACTATTTGTGTTTATGATCCCGCTATTAGGCATTGGTGGACCGCCTGCAGTTGTGGCTTTATTTCTCCACAGCCTGCTACCGATAATTCGCAATACTTATGCGGGTCTGAAGGATATCTCACCAACCATCGTTGAGTCCGCACAAGCACTTGGTCTGCCTCCACACTCGAGGCTGTGGATTGTTGAATTACCGCTGGCTACTCGAACCATTCTTGCTGGGATAAAAACTTCGGCAGTCATAAACGTAGGTACCGCTACTCTGAGTGCCCTTATTGGTGCTGGCGGATACGGTCAGCCTATTCTCACCGGTATCCGGCTTGATGATATCGGTTTGATTCTGCAAGGTGCAGTTCCCGCCGCCGTACTAGCACTGCTTGTCCAGGGGTTGTTTGAACTAATCGAACGTGGACTGCTTCCGAAAGGGCTTCGTATACAAGCAAGTGAACCGAAGTCAGTACGCTAGGGAAGTGCAAATATTTTTAATATCTAGATCAGATCCAATCTTTTATACTTTAAACCCCCATTTCGGAAATGAGGCAGATTTCGAACTTCATAGTTAACTAAAACTCAATAACAGCACTGAACCGGTCAAATAAAGTATGAGAACTACTCTTTAGGACAATCTAGTCGTTTTTACCTGATTAGCTATGCGGCTGTGTGGGATTGGGCAGGCCTGGTAATACCAGTATCTACCAGGATTATTTTCCGGTCACAAATTTTGTATCATCTTCCGATTGAGTGTCTCTAGCATTGAGAGGCTCGTGAAGGAAGGAACCGAGCTGAGGGGTAGATGTAAGGTCTGTCGAGGTAAAAGAGAATAAGAAAAGAATCGTATAATTGTTGTGATAGGAGTCAGCTAGAAAAGTGCAGGTCGCCCCCTATGTACGACATGAAAACTGTTTAACAAAGCGTTGATCAATCCAGTCTTTCCAATGCCATACCCACTTACCATGCATGCTCCAACGCCCCCAGGAGGACACGGCATAGCGAGGTCCACAGGCCAGCAAATACAGTGTAAGGCGACGCGGCCGGTAGATGGTCATTTGTCCTTCCTTTAGTACTGCTAGCAGGTTCGCAGCGAGCACAGGTCCCGCGTGCACTGAATGCACACCTGAGCGTGACATTGCCAAGTCTTGACGAGAGCAAACGTCACCCGCTGCAAATACATTTGGATGCGATAGGCTTCGGTGATATCCGTCGACAGCAATATATTCGTTTTCGTCTAACATTAGTTTGGAGTGTTGTAGCCAGAAAGGTGCTCGAGCACCAGTGGCGGCAATTACACAATCTGCGGTCAACGAAGTGCCATTCGATAGCATCAGCCCATCTTTCGTTCCTGCCGCTCTTAAGTAATGCACAGTGACACCAGCTTTTACTAGAATTTTCTTAATGCGACGCTGTGCACCGGTTGCGAGTCCGATCAATAGCCCGGACTCGGAAACTACTAGATCTACATGTCCGTTTGTATCTGAGCGTGTAAAAGCATATCGTGCGGCTAGGGCAAGTTCCACCCCAGCAGCACCGCCGCCGATTACTACCAGACGATAATCTGGCTTGTTCTGTTTAATAGATAGTATTCGTGGCCAGGCTTCAAGAAAGCCATCTAGTGGTCTGATAGGAAAAAGTTTCTCATCCGGTATCTCAAGCCATGACAAATCGGTTTCGCTACCGACATCCAATGAAAGAAGGTCATATTCAATACGCTTGCCTTCTGGTAAGTACACGCAACGTTGGTCGGCATCCATGCCTGTAATCCAGTTAACTACCATACGTACATGTGCTGCTTGTACTAGGGGCCTTAAATCGATTTGACACTGTAATTTGTTGTAATGACCTGCCATCCAACCTGGCAACATACCGGAGTAATTCTGGTAAGAGTTTGGCGAAATTAGAATGATTTCTATGCCGGTAGGTTTTTCACGAGCAAGTGCTC
>JAZGCR010000103.1:0-5841 GCA_036477105.1 Nitrosomonadaceae bacterium
GCTTTCTGGTGCTCGAACTGCGTATATGAACGGTTGTGAAAACGACACACTGGATTTTGATCTTATTTTAGTGCCTTGTCATCATTAAGTCACTCTTCTGAATGTCTGCTTTTGGCACAAAACAAACTTTTGTGATAATACCGATATGTATTGGATTGAGTTTGTTAGTGAACTTGGAAGGTCAATTGACTCGGCAGATTTCGGGACTAACTATTGTTAGTCGGGTATTGTCAGATATTGAAGGTCTTCCATACTAGCGTCATCACTCATTTACTGATTCTTAATGAGATTCCTATAATCCATCTTTTCTATACCAAAATCATAACTCAATAGGACCTTATGTTACATGTGAGTTTCATGAAAAATCTAGGTTTAGCCAATTCGAATGACAACTACGTTATAACGTATCATATCGACTTCATGGGTATAGCACATCCATGTGGAGTCACCAACTTCCTCTTCAATGCAAACATTTCTCTGTTTCTTTGACATTTGTGGCAATTTATCTATAAAGTAACTATCGCCAACATTATTGACCAGCATTCCACCTAATTGCATTTGTGAGTCAGCCATCTGAATAAGATTTTCCGGCGGAGTAATGAACGCTCTGTCCCATTCTTTCTTAAACATCAACGGCTCCGCAAAGATCCAAACTTTTATACCAAAAGTAAGCACATGATTAACCTTCTTTCCCATATGTCCTCCGTTTTTGTATAAAACAAAGAATGAAAATGAGAGAATTCCTTACCCTCTTTATTTGCAGGTTTGTTGTTTTAAAATACCCCCAGTGTGATTGGATGCTATTGGACTTGATGTCGAGACATCTTAAGCAACTTTACCCCAACAAGGCGTCTAGATGCGTTGCAACACTGCGTCCCAGTGCAGACAGTGCATAGCCTCCTTCCAAAACGGACACAATTCTGCCTGACGCATGTTGTTCCGCAATCTCCCTGATTTTAGTCGTTACCCACGCAAAGTCCGTTTCAAGTAGCCTTAGGCCAGCCATGTCGTCTTCAATATGTGCGTCAAAGCCAGCAGAAATAAAAATCAGCTCGGGCTTAAATGCTTCAAGTTTTGGTAACCAATGGGATACTACGGCCGCACGAAACTGTGAGCCCTCGGCACCCTCCGGCAAAGCAACATTGATAATATGTTCAGATTCGACATCTGCACCACTATATGGATAGAAAGGATGTTGAAATGTTGAACAGTACAAGACACCTGGGTTGTCCTGAAAAATATCTTCAGTGCCGTTTCCATGATGGACATCGAAATCCATGATAGCCACCCTTTCAAGACGATACTCATGTAAAGCATGGGCGGCACCAACGGCAATATTGTTAAAAATACAGAACCCCATCGCCCGCTTCCGCTCGGCATGGTGGCCTGGCGGCCTAACGTTGCAAAACACTAACTTGCTCCGATCCGACATAACCAAGTCAACTCCGAGCACGACCGCGCCAGCAGCCCGTAGCGCGGCTGAAAGAGAATGGGGATTCATCGTGGTGTCTTGATCCAACCTGACTATCCCCTCTTGTGGTGCCCTACTGAAGATTTGTTCGACGTACTTCGAATCATGAACCCGACACAATTGCTCGCAAGTAGCCAGAGGGGCTTCATAACGCTGAAGCGCAACATCAAGGCCACTCGATAAAAGCAGATCCTCGATGGCCTTCAAGCGTTCCGGATTCTCAGGATGGCCGACTTCCATCTCGTGCAATATACAGTCTGGGTGCGAAATAAATGCAATGCTCATAATGATGACCGATCGGCGGCGGGAATCACACTACTGGCTACAACTCGTACCACAGGATGGTCTATATATTATTCACCTTCAAGATACCAATAAATATACTAACGGATTCACTACGCTTGGGATTTTTAGAAATGTGACTTATTGCTCCTTTTTCTGGTTATTTGTCCGTAATTGCCCTACCAGGGGATCCCAGGACAAAGTGTCCATATCTAGGCAGTTTGGATCACAAGGCATTGCCGATGGCAACTGATAATCGTAGTGTTGAACGTCATTGTTATCGACCCTTTCATAAATGCGCACATGTTGACCACGCTCGGTATCACCATTTGTTGTAACCACAATGATCTCGCGGTCAGGAAAAACAAAATGGACCGACTTGAACTCTGCACCATGGCTACGCTTAACACTAGTACTAATGACTGCAGAGGAACCTGATGAGGTCTTGGCACTCTCTATGGCGGATAAAAGCGCATTGGTAACTTCAACAGGGCTAATCCTGCCGGAAAAAGCCCCCCAATTTCTCTCCATCCAGGAAATTCGACCGTTCTCAAACGCTAAGCTACCAATAGGCCGAGCCTTAGCTGCTTTATCCTCAGACACGAAAAACATACTTTTGGCACCTGAAACTCGAACTATATGAAAACGAGAACGAAGCTCCTCCATTACGTCGACTTGCTCCATTCCAGTCGACAGGGTGAGAGAGCCAATTTTCAGGTCAGTTGCATGCACTCTCGGTAAAATAGAAATCAGAATAAGACCGATGAAATAGTAATTTTTCATTTCGTGTTCTCCATTTTTTCGTAACCATGTCATCTGTTACATCAGATGGATGGTATAGAGGTGAACGGCCTTCTGGGCGAATGCATGCACACCTGCGCCCGTTCCTTGCAGCATTGTAGGAACGGGTAAACACATAGGTATGCGCGGAATAATACGGATGTATTCCACCACCAATGGCTCGCTAATTTGATTAAAGCTGTTGTTGCTGTTGCGATTCGTTCCCATTTTTTTAGGCGAAAGCATTTGTTGAAATGACAAGAAACATTACAGGTAATATAGTTTTCATAAATTCTCCATAAGGGGCCTTAACTCGAAAGGTTACTACTCACTCAAATAAATGCAATGACCCTTATCCCATATGGTGACGATAAAACGGGGCTTTAACTTGCCAGTAAGTTTAGTGTTGGATGTCTGCTTTTGGCACAAACCATTTATCAGTGAATGGCTGATAACGACCCAAAGGAGATATTACTAAAACCACATCTAGAATTAACTCGAGGCCGTTCTTAGCTAGGTTTTCCTTAATGTATTGTGTACAAAACCGCACTGCTACGGTAATACGTGCAAGCGCGTAGACATTCCTGCCGTCATATGGTCGTTAACATGGCAATGCAAAAGCCAGTTTCCTGGCGAGCGAGGAACCATATCGACTGAGACCATACTGGCAGGTAGCACTTCAATTACATCAGTTCGGCGTCCGTGATCAAGGACTGTTTGCCCATGCCAGTGAATGGTGTGATTATCCTGTTCGTTACCTAGTGCGGCGACATGCCAACGAATGCGTTTCCCCATGCTGGCTTCATATCCTTTGAGATTACCGAAAATGCGGCCATTAATTGCATGCTTCAGCCCGCTTTCCTTATTGTTATCTTCGTTGAAGATCATAAACAACGAGATAAACTCGTGATCTACGTCCCGTGGAAAAGGATCGGAAACGGAACTTTCCATACCCTTTCGGGTAATGACGAGAGTGCCAATCAGACCAAGGTTCATTTCTTCCCCTACCATGACATGAGAGTGATAAAGCCAGACAATTGTCGAGGGGTCACTAGGACCCGGTCCTGCGGATTCATCCACAACCCACGTGTAAATATTAGAGCTATTCGGCGGTACGCTAGCTCCTGTGCTGCCGCCATCTGCTCCTTCGTTATCTTTGCTATAATGCACCCCATGAGGATGCATGGAAAGCGGGCGGTCTGTTTTATTTAGAAAATGAACAATTATGATGGTATCCCCTACCACACCTCGCAACAGAGGACCCAATATCCCCATCCATTCAGCCTGTCGTAAAGGAATGGTATAGCTACTGTCCGTATAACCTATATAGCGATATTTTGTGTACTTTAGGGACTTTCCCCATACACCGAGCCCAGCATCAGGATCAATTAGATTCTGACCAGAAGGGGCGTAATCCCAGGACATCTTTTCCGCAGCAATCCAATATTCCCTCACCGCTGCTTGTATCGGAAATGAAGACCAAATACCTATTACAAAAACTATCAAGACTAAAATTTTATTCCCACAACGAGAATTCATATTTCTCTCAAAGGTAATCATTGCTACTGTAACTATAAATTTCGAGGAAAACCGTTTTTAATCAGCAATCTTAAACATTACTAAATCAATGGCCTGCGCTATTTTAATTTGCAGCTATCTTATCTTTGTTAGTGCAAAAATATATAAATTCAATTCTATAGAATTTCTCGGCTAATTGTTATAGATACTTTGTAAAGTTTCGCTGATAACCAAATTCTACGTAAAAATTGCAAAAGAATGTAGTCTCTTTGTCAAATAACAATGCAACAATGTTGAATAAAAGAAATGAAGCTAGCTGATCTAACATCACACCACATAGAAGGGTTCGCTCTGCATGGAGATACTCCGTTCAAGGTTCCATTGTTTTCGCATATTCAGGGTAATTTATGGATGGGTGGATGCCCTGTTAAAGTAGCACCAAACGAATTCGAATACATAGTGAACTTAGTAAGTTTGTACCCTTGGTGGGAGCCTTACGCAATAGCTAAATTTCAAGTACACACGCGGGTACATCTCAATGATGAATTAGAAATTCCTAGTGAAGACCGCCTGTATGCCCTAGCCAGGTGTGTGAACGCTTACAGGCGCTATGGGCCTACTTTAGTGCATTGTCAGGCGGGGTTAAATAGGTCTGGATTAGTTGCTGCACTTGCGTTGATTGAGAGTGGGATGAAAGCAGTAGACGCTATTACGCTGCTAAGAAAAAAAAGGTCGCCAGCAGTTTTATGTAACAGGGTTTTTGAAGAGTGGTTGCTTACGAGGGATAAATGAAAACACCCTATTTTTAATGAGAATCTATATTCAAAAAAAGTGGTGGGGATAGAAGCTTTTTAGGTGAAAGGTATCTAACACTAGTGAAACAAATAGGACTAAAGCAGGTACAACGTGGCCTCACCTTGCTCAAAACGATGGTTATAGTTGCAATTATCGGTATTCTTGCAGAAGTGGCACTCTCGGCTTATCAAGATTACGTTGCCCGAGCGCAGGTCACTGAAGTATTCAATCTTATGAGTGAGGTTAAAACCCCAGTTGCCAAATTTTATGCCGATAATGGGACATGGCCGACAGCAACAGAATTTAATTCACTTATAACTACCCAAACTAGGAAGTATATGGCTACCGTTGTTCCGACAACCCTCTCCTCCGGTTTTCAGATAACTGCAACGTTTAAAAACACCGAGGTTAGTGCAGGGCTAGTTAGTTCAACCATGGCGCTGGCAACAACAAATGCTCAGGAATGGGCATGTGATGATCTTTCAATCACCGTAATAGGCGGTACTGTAGGCACTACACTTTCTAAATACCGTCCCGAAGTTTGTAAGTAATAACACCTCTGGTTTACACCTGTGAGTAGCTAGATTAAAGCCTGCCCTTAACCAAAGCAAAATTATTGCTTTCCATAATTCTTGTAATCGTAGTCAACACTGAACGGCTACTTTCGATCCAAAGCGGAGATTCAACGTAGAAATCCTGTAGCCAGCAATAGCCCATTCATTAGAGCACCTCATTCGGCTTTTTCATTGCTCATTTTTCCTTGATCTTTTCAAATAGTTGGAGCGTCGTGATATCTCGTTCACAATTAAAGTACTTTTCAAGAATACGGGCAAACACAAAGCTGCAGTTTGCTAGACACGCAAACAGTGTCATGGAAGACTTAAGCTTCATATCATCAGGGTCGCCAAAGATTTCCGAGATTGAACGTCCTTCAATCGCAAGAATCACTTTCACGCATTCCAATAGCCTTTTTCCAAGAACAGGGTGATTTAGGT
>JAZGCR010000104.1:0-6037 GCA_036477105.1 Nitrosomonadaceae bacterium
GTAAGGAATGGAACAGTGTTTCGCTGGTAGAGGTTGCGCAAAATGGCTGGGTAGAAACAGGTAAGCTGGAGAACAACGTTACTTTTGACAAAATGTATGACGTAGCCGGCCCGGTGAGCATCGCCGCTGCACTTAACCGCACCTTGCAAGACCGCGAACAACACGTCGTGATAATCGGTAGCGGACATTTTCTAGCCAACAGTTATCTAGGTAACGGCAGCAATCTAGATTTCGGTATCAATCTCATCAACTGGCTCGTAGACGACGAAAACCTCATTACAATCCAACCCCGTACCACGCTTGACAGTAATCTGACCATGAGCAAGTCCGCTTTAACCGTAATTGCCATTAGCTTCCTTATCGTTCTTCCACTCTTTTTTTTGATAGGTGGGGTAACTGTATGGTGGCGACGAAAAAGAAAATGAATCTAAATAAAACTAGCCTCTATAAACTCAGCGTGCCGATTAAATAAACCAACATCTAATTTTTAGCGGGAAAGAAATTTTAGCACATCGCATATAATTAACATGTAAACACCAAATGTTTATTTGACAATACCATATCATGATGGATTTTGATTTATAGGAGTAAGGATGCCTGAATTACCTGAAGTTGAAGTGGTTTGTCGAGGCATTGAACCCCATCTTGTGAGACAACGCATCACTAGCGTAATGATACGAAATCCATGCCTACGCTGGCCGATCCCTAACAATCTAAAAAAGATATTGGCTGGGCTGGAAGTCCACAAGGTAACACGACGCGGAAAATATCTCCTGCTCGATTGTGGTAAAGGTACGCTGATTCTGCACTTAGGAATGTCAGGTAGCCTGCTAATACTAGCCGCCAGGACACCGCCGCAGAAACACGATCATTTCGACCTAATTTTGGATAGTGGTATGATTTTACGCTTAAGAGACCCGCGACGTTTTGGTGCAGTATTGTGGACAACCAGTGATGTTATGCGCCACCCACTGCTGGCCCATCTTGGGCCTGAGCCGCTTACTGCAACATTTAACGGGAACTTGCTGTACGAAAAAACTCGTGGCCGAAGCGCCAGCATTAAGGAAATTCTAATGAACGGTCGTATTGTCGTCGGTGTCGGCAACATTTACGCCAGTGAAGCTCTGTTCCACGCCGGCATCAATCCCAGAATTGCTGCAGGCAAAATTGGCATAAATCGCTATGATAAGCTGGTTCGTGTTGTAAAGAAAACGCTCAAACTTGCCATCAACGCAGGTGGTAGCAGTCTACGCAATTTCGTCAATAGCGATAGTAGCCCTGGCTATTTCCAACAACAGTATTGGGTGTATAAACGCACCGGGGAGCCCTGCCGAAAATGTGGAGCTGCTATCAGGCAAATCAAGCAGGGACAACGCTCAAGTTTTTATTGTCCAGGCTGTCAAAAATAAACAAAATTGCTAGAATGGCAACCTATTCGAGCGAAACATTTAGTCTGCATGTGTCACGCGAGAGTTGTGTTTAGATTTCTATATTTTTTACACAGACGCGCACTCATTTAGGCACAGGTACCTACGAAGATAATAGCTAATATGCTACTGTGTAGTCAGATATAATCTGGATACATACGTTTTCATATTAACTGTTGCGAGAATACCTCCTTTGAGTTGAAGACCACCATACTTTGCCCCTTCCAGTTTTATAGAGTATCAACTAATCACCGCAGCAGATCATTTTCCGCAAATCAAACTATCATCAAGAGCCAATGATTCTGAAAACGCCCTACAGATACTCCCGACGATCAAATCCATGAAATATCCTAGCTTGGTATATCATTTGGGTTTACGAGCTTTCACAATTAAAGGGTTTATATGAATATAACCTTCATCGGCGGAGGTAACATGGCCACCGCTTTGATCGGCGGACTGTTACAACAAGGTTACTCAGCTGCGCAAATACGTGTGGTAGAAATAAATGCTGAAGTCCGTGAGAAAATAAACCGCAAGTTTAGCGTAACAGTGGTGGCAGAGATTTCCGATGGAATGGTTGGCAGCAACGTTATTCTGCTTGCTGTAAAGCCACAGCAGCTTTCATCCGTGGCACAGCAACTTGCACCGCTCCTCAAAACGCATTTGGTTATTTCTATTGTTGCCGGTGTCCGAACCACGGAAATTTGTCGCTGGCTAGGCGGCTATACACGTGTGATACGGGCCATGCCCAACACACCTGCGCTGATCCGCGCGGCGGTCACTGGACTCTTTGCCCTGCCCGAAGTAAATACAAAGGAAAAACAAAATGCAGAGACCATACTAACAGCGGTAGGCTCCGTGCTATGGTTTGAACGCGAAGAGTTGTTGGATGCGGTCACCGCCGTGTCCGGTAGCGGCCCAGCTTATGTCTTCTATTTCATCGAAGCAATGCAGCAGGCCGGGCGGGAACTAGGTCTCGATGAAACTCAGGCCCGCCAGTTAAGTCTGGAAACCTTTCTCGGTGCGGCAAAGCTCGCAAGTCAAAGCAACGAAGATGTTACTACGCTACGTGCCAGAGTGACTTCAAAGAATGGCACTACCGAGCACGCGATACAGACCATGGAAAATGATGGAATTAATAGGAAAATCATACGTGCGATTCATGCGTCAAATGAACGCTCTTGCGAACTTGGCAACGAATTCACCAGCAAGTAATATTCAGGTACAGATTCTTACGTACTAGGAAAATACGTGTTTAATCAGATTGGTATATTTATACTCAACACATTGCTAGGGTTATTCTCTCTTGCACTGCTACTGCGTTTTTATATGCAACTGATGCGCACACCTTACCGTAATCCGCTATCACAATTTCTCGTCGCCCTCACCGATTTCATCGTTCGCCCTACGCGCCGAGTGATTCCCGGCCTACGGGGTATGGATCTTTCCACGCTTCTGTTAGCGTGGCTTACTCAATTTATTCTGCTAGCAGGAATACACATACTTCAGGGTTATAATTTCAGTTCAACCATAAGCACAGCGACTACGGGACTTGTGCTGCTTGCATTTGTAGAAATCATCAAGATGACTTTCTACATTGTTATGATAGCGGTAATCGTACAGGCCGTACTCTCTTGGTTCAGCCCATATAGTCCCATGGCACCCTTGCTTGACAGCTTCACCAGACCATTCCTCAGAATTTTCCGTGAGCGTATCCCACCTATCGGTAACATCGATCTATCACCACTGTTTGTACTAGTGATCATTCAGTTATTGCTGATGGTATTGACGGGGTTGCGGCGGGAAATCTACCAGCTGTTCTGACTTATTGTAGTTTGCCAGTAATATCGATTACTAAGAAATATGAGCTTATTGCCGTGTAACGTTGCTTGTCGGCACATATGAAGACTATATCTGCCCTCACTCTGCCTGATACCATCATCTATAAATCATCTTAACGATGTTTGATATAACGAAGAACGTGTGTGCCACTTTTACGATCTAGAACCGTGCTTCATCAGCGCCATCGCTATGCCAAAAATTGGGTGATTATGATTTTTTTTGATATATTGATGTCAGGGAGTAATCATGGATCACGAAATCGAGGCAATCAAATGCAGAATTGTAGATATGCAAGTCGAACATCACGACTTGGATGTTATCATTACTAAATTATCGGAAAACCCCTACCCAGACCAATTACAACTAAAGCGCCTAAAAAAACGAAGACTACAACTCAAGGATATGATTACTAAACTTAAAGAACAACTAATACCTGACATCCTGGCGTAATGGCAAGTATGCATACGAATTGGTACAAATGAGTAAGTAATTCTACTTATAAAATTAAATTTATATAAGCTTCCAACTACGACGGCTGATAGGAAAATACCATGAAAAATATTTATATTGTATTAACTTTAGCAACAGGCTTGATTTCGACAAGTTGTTCTTCTGAAGCTAGTCATGACAACGGAAAGGAAAAGTAACCAAATGAAAAAATCAACTCGTACATTATTATCTAAATTCATCCTTGCCGTGTCCCTATTCGGAGTGATGTCATACGCCACTGCAACCACGATTGAAGTCTATAAAAGCCCAAACTGTAAATGCTGTGCAAAATGGGTCGACCATATGCGTACCAATGGTTTTACTGTGGAAACTAAGAACGTAGGCAACAAGGCAGTGCGGAAACGTGCGGGCATTTCCCCCTCACTCGGGTCGTGCCATACTTCTCTCGTTGACGGTTATGTTATCGAGGGCCACGTACCAGCGCGTGACGTTAAGCGATTTCTTAGTGAACGCCCCAGTGCTATCGGCCTAGCCGTCCCCGGAATGCCCAAGGGTTCTCCCGGTATGGAGAGTTCACGTAGTTATCCTTATAACGTGCTTTTAATTAATAAAGAAGGAAACGTGAGTGTATATAGCCGCCACCTCCCATCTGATAAAAACAAGTCGGTAATGAGACTGAAATGAACATTGTAAAATCATTTTTTTTTCATTACCGCCACCTCCTGCTACTAGGCGTAGCAATTGGATTCATTGTCGGCTGCAGCGAGCCACCCCCACCTATACCTAATACCATATTAGCTCCATCTACTCCTTCATCGACCTCACCTGATACCGTGCAGATGCCACCACCTGTAGCCGAGCTGAAGCAACAGTCACAGGCTATGGTAATGCGTAAGCTAGACCCAGAGAAAGTTAAACGCGGTGGGATTATTTATCACGCAAATTGTGCTACCTGTCATGGGACGAACGGAGAGTCTACTCCCGGCTGGCGTAATCAAGGTGCAGACGGCAAGTATCCTCCACCACCTATAAATGGTAGCGCTCATACTTGGCACCACTCAACCGAGACGTTGGAAAAAATGATCCGCGAAGGTAGCCTGCCTGGTGTTGGAGGTATGCCTGCATGGGATAAAAAATTAACCAATCAGGAAATCAATGACGTGATAGTTTGGATCACGTCAATATGGTCGAATGAGATATATAATATTTGGTATCAGGAAATTGAACATAAACAACAAAAAAATAGGCAGCATCAATGAAATTAGATGCTGATACAACTGCAGGTCTAGGAAACCAATAGGCTGACTTTATTTCAATCTGGGTTGGTGTGGTAAAACCATACTAACCGACTTACAATACTTACTATAATCAATTATATTTTCTTTGATAAGAAGAAAACTATAACCGCCCCACTTCTTTCTAAAGCCAAACATCACAGTGAGTATGTTCACAGCTTGAATCTTAGGCCTGTTCTTTTTTTGGTGCTTCTTTTTTTGGTACCGTGCGTGCAGGAAGCTTCTCTCGAATACGCGCCGATTTGCCAGAACGATCTCGAAGATAATAAAGCTTGGCGCGACGTACGTCTCCACGGCGTTTGATCTCTATACTGGCAATTAGTGGTGAATAAGTTTGGAAAGTACGCTCCACACCTTCGCCGCTGGATACTTTCCGCACAGTAAAAGCCGAGTTGAAACCGCGATTACGTTTGGCGATAACCACTCCTTCGTAGGCTTGAATGCGACTACGATCACCTTCAACAACTTTTACGTTAACGATCACGGTGTCGCCGGGAGAAAAGTTCAGTATAGTCTTGTTTAAGCGTTTAATTTCCTCTGTTTCAAGTTGTTCAATCAGATTCATTTCTTACTCCTTGCTTTGATTCAACCTGTTCTGATTAGCTTTATAAGCTTTCTTAAATTCTTCCAGTAATTTATTTTCTTCAGCGGTCATACCTCGTTTAATTCTCAACGCCAACAAATCCGGGCGTCTGAGCCATGTCCTGCCCAACGCCTGCTGCAAGCGCCAGCGATTGATTCTAACATGGTCTCCGGACATCAATGCCTCCGGCACGATGTCCCCTTGATAGACTTCAGGGCGTGTGTAGTGAGGAAAGTCCAACAAACCATTCACGAATGAGTCCTGGTTCGCTGATTCCGGGTCACCTAACACGCCTGGCATCTGTCGCACCATACTGTCTATCAACACCATTGCCGGTAGCTCACCGCCAGAAAGTACGTAATCACCGATAGAAACTTCCTCGTCCACCTGCCGTTTTATCAGGCGATCATCCACGCCTTCGTAGCGACCGGAAATTAGTA
>JAZGCR010000105.1:0-2897 GCA_036477105.1 Nitrosomonadaceae bacterium
CAAACAAGCACGGCTAAAACGTGGGCTGGATGAAGTACATGGAGATTATATTTCCTACGAAGCAACTACAGAATTTTTTCAGGTAAATAAAGGAGCAAAAACTAAAACCAAACCTGATAGTAGGGTACGTGCAATAATTCGGCCAAAGAACAAGAAAAAAAATTGAAGACCCTGGGCCAGTGGTATCTTAATGCCACCTCAGAATCCTGAAAAAATGAGTGAATTCAAAGCCGTCAAATTAAGGAAGCGCTACAAATCTCGTACCGCGGTGAGGGAGGTGTCTCTTTCTGTCTCCAGTGGGGAAGTAGTTGGTCTGCTAGGACCTAACGGTGCAGGCAAGACTACTTGCTTTTACATGATGGTAGGATTGCTACCACTTGATGGCGGCAGCATATACCTAGATGAGCTTAATTTGAGTATGATGCCAATTCATCACCGTGCTCTTCTTGGATTGGGCTATTTGCCTCAGGAGGCCTCGATTTTCAGGCATCTTTCCGTGGCTGACAATATTTGTGCAGTACTAGAGCTACAAAATTACGGGCCAGACGAAATACAACAGCATCTTGATAATTTGTTGCATGACCTTAGTATCAGTCATCTGAGAACTAACCCAGCATTGAGTCTATCTGGAGGTGAGCGTCGCCGCGTAGAAATCGCCCGGGCACTGGCGACACAACCACGCTTCATCTTGCTGGACGAACCATTCGCAGGGGTAGATCCCATTGCTGTACTTGATATCCAGAAGATTATTTATTTTCTCAAAGAACGTGACATTGGTGTACTTATTACTGACCATAACGTTAGGGAAACATTAGGAATTTGTGACCGAGCCTATATTATTAGCGAAGGTAGTGTACTAGCCAGCGGCATACCCGATGAAATCATTTATAATGAAAACGTAAGGAAGGTATATTTGGGAGAACATTTCCGGCTGTAGAAACAAAGATTCAGTTTGCGCGATTCTGCGGCTGATTGCCGCATCTCATAAAATTATGAAACCTACTCTCCAGCTTAAGTTATCGCCGCATCTTACGCTTACACCTCAGTTGCAACAATCCATAAGGTTGTTACAACTGTCTACACTTGAACTAAACCAAGAAATTGAACGCATAGTCCAGGAAAATCCCTTGTTGGAAATGGATGATGGTGCAGACCAAAACGGAACCGAATATCGGGATACTCCGCTTAAGGGTCAGTTGGAATCACTACCATATAATTTGTCAGAACCCCAGGAAAAGTCTGCTGAAGAGATGTCTGCTACTGGGGCCTATACCGAAGTGAAAACAAATCTGACAAACGAACCTGACTGGTCTGGCAGCGATGAAGATTTTCGCAGCATACGTGATGACAATGATGAACATGACTTTCCGCAACAGTCATCTGAGTCTCTCAGTTTACGTGAACACCTTAATTTGCAGCTTAGTCTTAGTCAAATCACAGAGCGCGATAAAAAGATCATTGGTCTGCTAATCGACAGCCTAAATGATGACGGTTATCTTGCTCAGGATCTTGAAGAGCTTGTTAGTCTTCTTCCACCAGAGCTCGAAATAGATATCGACGACCTAAACATAGCGCTAGAACGTTTGCAACATATGGATCCACCTGGTGTTGGTGCATGCAACTTGAAGGAATGCTTGGTTGTGCAATTACAGGCTCTACCGAAAGACACGCCCTGCCGCGAGCAGGCATTGCTGATAGTAAATGATCACCTGGAAAGCCTGGCGTTACGAGATTTTAGTGGAATCAAAAAGCTGCTGCATTGCGATGATAACGGTCTTCGCACTGTTCAGTCACTCATTACCCACCTAAATCCTAGGCCAGGCGCTGAATTCAGCAACGCAGTAGCCCACTACATCATACCTGACGTGATTGTTACAAAAACTAGTTCCACCTGGGTGGCTAACCTTAATCCGGAAGCAATGCCGCGCCTCAGAGTTAATCACCTCTATGCTAGTATTCTGAAACGCAGCCATACTGACTCAGCACAGCAACTTTTCAGCCAATTAGACGAAGCAAAGTGGCTCATTAAGAATGTGCGTCAGCGCTTCGATACCATTCTTAGAGTGTCACGTGCCATTGTCGAACGCCAACGAAAATTCTTTGAGCACGGCGCAGTTGCTATGCGTCCATTGGTGCTACGAGAAATTTCAGAAACTCTGGATTTACATGAATCAACAGTATCGCGTGTAACTACGCAGAAATTTATGCGTACACCACGTGGTACATTTGAGCTAAAGTATTTCTTTAGCAGCCATGTAGCATCCGATACAGGTTACGCCTGTTCTGCCACTGCAATTCGTGCCCTGATAAAACAATTGGTGAATGCAGAGAATACAAAGAAACCACTGAGTGATCAGCATATTTCAGGGATTCTTGGACAGCAAGGTATTGTGGTCGCCCGCCGTACCGTTGCAAAATACCGAGAGTCCATGCAAATCCCTCCGGTTAACCTTCGTAAGTCATTTTAACCCAAATAAAGGAGCCATGATGAATCTTAACCTTACCGGTCACCATGTGGAAATTACTCCCGCCATGCGTGACTATGTTGCCGCTAAGATGGTCAAGATAAAACGTCATTTTGACAACGTTATTGATGTCAACGTAACTCTATCAGTGGAGAAACTAAAGCAAAATGCTGAAGCCAATGTACACGTGCGCGGCAAAAATATTTTTGTCGAGACCAACAGCTCTAATATGTATGCTTCCATAGACAACCTGGTGGATAAACTTGATCGGAAGATCCTCAAGCACAAGGGAAAGAATGTAGGTCATCGCAATCACGGCGCACTTAAAACCCAGGAATTAGAACAGCCAGGCTAAACAGAAATTAATTCTAGCCTGTAAAAAAAATAACTTAAAGAACTGGGTGTCGCATCTTCATATCTATCGTTTAGCTT
>JAZGCR010000106.1:0-9373 GCA_036477105.1 Nitrosomonadaceae bacterium
GGACTATGATGGCGGAAACTACCAGCATGGTAGGAGTAGCAGTGTAACCCTGAACGCTTACTTTGATGACCACCAACTTGGTAGCCAGTACCACAGAGTTTTGGAGAAGAGATGAAACCCTATTTATTCTTATCTTGTTTGTTATTGAGTGCTTGTGTAGCTACACCGCCGTGGACCAGGGGCGGACATATCTACGGGGATCATCATGCGGGGTATTATCGAGGCCATTGCCCTCCTGGCTTGGCCAAGAAGCATAATGGCTGTATGCCTCCTGGGCAGGCAAAGAAATGGAGAAGAGGCTATCCATTATCGCAAGGCGTGATTTTTTATGATTTATCCCCCAGAATGGCTAGACAGTTGGGAAGACCTCCGACTGGACACCACTATGTACGCGTTGCTCAGGACATTCTAATGATTGCGATTGGGACTGGAATGGTTGTTGACGCAGTCTACGATCTAAACAATATGTAGTACTTTGAATTTAGGGTAGCCAAAGTTTATGGAGAATAAAAGCGTGGAACGCATAAAAGCTGGATTGTGTGGCTTGGTAATTACTCTAATTTTTAGTGGTTGCGCTACGCCGCCGTGGGGACACATCTACGGGGATCATCATGAGTGGATGAAACACGAGCATGAATATCAAAGAGAATCAATGAAGAGACATCAGGAAATGGAACGAGAAGAATATAAGCACCAAGCAGAGATGAATCGGGAAGCGTATAAACATCAAGAGGAATTAGAACGAGAAGATCGTAAGCGTGAAGAGGAATTTAGAAAGGAGAGGCATAAACATCAAGAAAAAATGAGAAAGGAAATGTATAAAGAATAGGGAAATAAGTTTCCCATTTTATACTTGTAATACTCGAACCCTAAATGTCCGTTTGGGTCGAAAGTAGACACTCGCAGTTTTTCATTCTGGAAAATTTTTTCGCCAAGATTGGGGGAAGAAAAGAGGGGTAGGCACTACCTTGATAAGGAGTTGGGTCAGTTTCAGACTAGGTGTACCCCCTCTTCCTACAAATACACGATACATCCATTGAGATTGCATGTGTATTTCTTAGCTAAATCCTACATGTAAAGTTACCCCAGCGTTACCCCAGAAAGAGAAAGGGATTAGTATAATAGCTAACCCCTTGAATGAATGGTGGCGAATCAGGGATTTGAACCCCGGACCAACGGATTATGATTCCGCTGCTCTAACCACTGAGCTAATTCGCCACGGAGTACTCGAAGGAGAAGGCATTTTGCCCTTGGACAAATTCTCTGTCAAGATTTACAAGGATTTACACTCGATTCTCACCGGGAAAAATGAGACTCTTAATCTGGCGTATAAATTCTTTTGCACGCAAGATTCTCCCCCGACCTCTTTGTATCTATCTCAAGTTTTGTAAAACGACAACACCGTATCACGCCAAATACCAAGCACCTGTATAATCCTTCTATGAAATTTGATGTCGTGATTATTGGCGGTGGAATGGTGGGAGCAAGTCTAGCGCTAGCCCTCAAAGACAGCGGCCTGAAAACAGCATTGGTAGAATCACGCCTGCCCACCTCTCCTCCTGACGATAAAAACTGGGACAGTAGAATTTATGCAATTAGTCCGGGTAGCGTCTCGTTTCTAGAAAACCTCAACGTTTGGCCAACAATTGATAGAAACCGCGTAACGCCGGTCTACGAAATGGCAGTGTTCGGCGATGACAGTTCCGCACGCCTTGATTTTAGCGCCTACGATGCCGGAATGACAGAGCTAGCATTCATAGTGGAAAACCGCCAACTTCAAGCAGCAACATGGAGTGCACTTAAGAGCCAGAAAACTAAAGTGAAAGTTTTTTGTCCTATGCAATGTACCTCAATAGAATGGAACGAATCTCACGCTAATGTACGATTGATGAATGATAAAGTGTTGCAAGCTGCGTTGGTCGTCGGCGCAGATGGTCTAAATTCCTGGGTGCGGGAACAAGCAGAAATAAAAGTTTCGCAGTTTTCATATCAGCAGAGCGGTGTGGTAGCTAATTTCAACACCGAGCAATCTCACCAGAATATTGCACGCCAATGGTTTCGTCGTGATGGAGTGCTCGCGTTGCTACCCTTACCTAACAAATTGGTATCCATGGTGTGGTCAGCCAATGAAGAACAAGCTAACACACTACTCAACTTGCCTGCGGCAGATCTCTGCCAGCAGGTCGACGAAGCATCCTACCATGTTCTGGGAAAGCTACAACTCATTACGCGGCCTGCTGCTTTTCCACTGAATTTCGTACACGTGAAGAATCTGATAAAACCTCGTCTCGCGCTCATCGGCGACGCTGCTCACTGCATTCACCCTCTTGCCGGGCAAGGTGTAAACCTGGGTTTGCGTGATGCACGCGAACTAGCTACGACCATTATTGAACGGGGATCTCAGTCAGATTGCGGAGACTATCTGTTGCTACGCCGGTACGAGCGGGCACGTAAGGAAGACATTCTAGCAATGGAACTCACCACAGACAGCTTGCAAAAATTATTCAACAACGAAAATCCAACACTTGCTCGCTTGCGCAATTTAGGTTTGGGAATCACCAACCAACTTCCACTAATAAAAAAACACCTTATGCAGCACGCACTAAGCTGAGTTATTAAAATGACAGATTTCTCGAATTAGTATGAGGATGCCGTCACAATTCTTTAACTAGAGCACTTATCACCATGTACATAAAGCTGTTTCTTCTCCCCTTGTTGATGTACCTCCTCTCCAGTGCGGCGCACGCAGACGAAGCATCACTAAAAAAATCACTCAAAGCTTATTTTCCCAACGAGAAAATTGAGATTCTAAAAAAGACCCCCTTTCTGGAGCTATATGAAGTCGTGGTTGGGGATCAACTTTTTTATGTCGACGAAAAAGTAAATTATTTTTTTACTGGCTATATATTTGATCTAAAGACGGAGAAAAATATAACTGAAGAGCGCTTGCGGGAAATAATGAATGCACGGCGAGTAGACATTTATTCTCTGCCTCTGGAGCTTGCCATCAAAGAAGTCAAAGGCAACGGCAAACGCAAGCTGATTATTTTCTCCGACCCTAATTGTGGCTACTGTAAGCGTCTGGAAAAAGAGTTGGTCAACGTTACCGATGTCACTATCTACACACTACTCTACCCGATACTCAATGGCTCGAAAGAAGTTGCCAATACAATATGGTGTTCCGACGACCGGCTCAAGGCCTGGAATAATTTTATGTTAAAAGCTATCAAACCTACCGGGACAAACTGTAAAACGCCAATTGATACCTTCCTCCAGATAGGCAAGAAACACGGCTTCAATAGTACCCCGACGATGATTTTTGCCGATGGTACGGTTGTATCGGGAATGATGTCTGCCGGAATGATCGAGAAGAAACTGAATACACCCACAAATTGACGCGCCTAGTTAGCTCCTTATGGAGCCTGAATACGCGGCACATAACCGTTCGGCATCAGCACCCACATCTTGCCAATTTGTTTCATTTTTCCTGCCTGATTCGCAGCCTCTTTACCAAAACCCCAGAAGAAATCTGCACGTACGCCACCCTTGATGGCACCACCAGTATCCTGTGCCATCATCAGACGATGAAGTTGCTTACTGCTGCTAGGCCAAGTGGTAGAGAGGAATACTGGCGTACCCTGAGGAATAGCACGAGGATCAATTGCAAGACTCCTACCCGCAGTTAAGGGAACACCAAGTGCACCCAGCGGACCCGACAGGCCGGCGGGTCGCTCGCGAAAGAAAACATAACTCGGATTCTGATGTAGTAGCTCTTTCAATCTGGCTGGATTTTGTTTGCCCCACTCTTTGATTCCTTGCATGGAGGCCTTTTCCAACGATAATTCTCCACGTTCAACCAGCAATTTTCCAATGGACTTATAGGGGTGACCGTTTTGTTCCTGGTAACCTACCCGCACGATCTCGCCACTCTCCATTTCCACCTGTCCTGACCCTTGAATTTGCAAGAAAAATAATTCAACGGCATCCTCAACCCACAGAAGTTCGTGTCCCTGTAACCGTGGTGCACCATTGCCCACATCGTTCTCGATCTCTGAGCGGCTGTAGTAAGGAACCACCCTGCGTCCCTCCAAACGTCCACGCAGCCGCAGATTCTTAAGCTCGGGATAAACCTCTCCCAAATCAACAATGAGAAGTTCATCGGGCGTAGTATAAAGTGGGTAACGATAGCGCTTTGATGGTTTACGGCTGCCTTTTAACAATGGCTCATAATATCCGGTGATAAGACCGTCACCGCCACCATCGGAATTCAATACCTGATATGGCACAAAATGACGCTCGAAAAATTGACGTAGTGTGACACTATCCCGTTTCTGCATTGAATCCGCTAGGGCACAGATTTCCTTCCATAGCTGCTTATTTCTCAAAACAGTACAACTCTGCAGGAACGCATCCCAAGCCGGCCGAATATCGTCAGCCACCCAGCCAGTTAGTGCACCCCATTTAGTCACCCTGAGCATGGCCACGTCAGGTGAAACAATATGTGGTGGAACAACAGATACCGGTGGCTTCTCAGGAACAGCTGAAGGAACAATCGGCTCAATTGTACAGGCATTAAGCAACAATATTAGCGTAACATTAAGAAAACTTAATTGGTTTTTCATTGAATTTTGGTTAAAGTTGTACTTTGTAAATATACAGTAACCTTTAAAATATGTGGGTAATACTACTAGAAGTGGGCGTGGTACTGACGTTGGTAGTCATTATCGTATGGTGGACTCTGCCACGCAAAAAAGACGGTGAGAAAAAAGACTGACGCCTAATAACTGGAACGCACCGTTCTGTAGTAGCAGCCACAAAAATCTCTGATATTGTTTTTAGTACGAAAACACTACCTCCCTCTTGCAATTGATACCAGGTTAATGTTGTACAAGTAATCTAATAGTCAGCATCCCCAGCACCGTCATCGCCAGAGAACCAAACAGGTGAGAAGAAATTATGGCGAAAGCCCAGCTATATTGCTCACGCAATAACAGCGTAACGGTTTCGGCGGAGAATGTGGAGAAAGTAGTCAATCCACCCAGAAACCCTGTAATAACAAACAGCCGCACCTCAGGCGGAAGTGTGTTGTTGTGAAAGAAATATTCGGCCGCGATGCCGATAAGATAACAACCAACCAGATTTGCCGCCAGAGTGCCAAAGGGAAGCGCAGGAAAAACAGAATTCAACATCATGCCGAACCCCCACCGCAGCCATGCTCCCAATGCCGCACCCACCCCCACTGCAGTTAACGTATAGATACCCATTCATCATCCGAAATTTACTACTAATTTACGAGGATACAGCTAACGATGAGTTTCAGCCATCGTGTGAAAATATTCGCATAAGTATGTGATACGAAACCGTGCCTGGATTGTTAAATAACTCTAAAAATCAGTTTCTAATCCTCACCCACTCGTAGCATTTCGGCCGCGTGTTTGCGGGTAGTTTCGGTTATTTTAACGCCACCTAGCATGCGGGCGATTTCTTCGACTCGCTCCTGATTCTTAAGTACAGTAATACGACTCAAAATATTTTCGCCATTGGCTGGATCACCTGATTTAACAACCTG
Source organism: Nitrosomonadaceae bacterium (assembly GCA_036477105.1). Lineage (GTDB taxonomy): Bacteria > Pseudomonadota > Gammaproteobacteria > Burkholderiales > Nitrosomonadaceae > BJGV01. Next base: position 5,570 of record JAZGCR010000106.1, read on the forward strand.
CCATTGCTGATCTCCTGCCGAAGCAACTTGCGCCAGATGCGTAACACACATCACTTGACGTTCTGTACCCAATTTTTTTAATAATCCACCGACAATCTCCGCAACACGCCCACCGATACCTGCATCCACTTCATCGAATATTAGCGTCGATGCCGCGCTAACCTTGCTGGTGATTACCTGTATCGCCAAGCTAATGCGCGATAGCTCGCCGCCAGAGACAACCTTTGCCAAGGGGCGTAGCGGCAATCCTTGGTGGGGGGAAACCTGGAATTCAATTTGTTCCATACCGTGGGCATTGCCTTGTTCCAGGGATATTTGTGTCACGGCAAACTTTCCACCCTCCATCGCTAGAGTCTGCATCGCAGCGGTAACTTGCTCAGTAAGCTTCCTGGCCGCTCCATCTCTCACCACACTCAATTTTTTTGCAAGCTTTAAGTATACGTCTCTCGCTATTGCCTCCTCCTTCGCCATCGCTTCAACATCACCGTCTTGGCTGAATTCTTCCAACCGTTCGGTCACTGTTTTCAACAAATTCGGCAATTCATCCGGAGCAACGCGATATTTTCTGGCGGCAGCGTGAACCACAGACAACCGCTCTTCCATTTCCTGTAAGCGTTGCGGATCGAGATCAAGGCGCTGCTGATAATGTCCCAATTCGTAGACTACTTCCTGCAGCTGGATCTGTGCCGACTCCAGCATATCAAGCACGTCTTTGAGGTTGGTGTCGTATTGAAGCAACCCATTCAGGCGCGAAGTTATAGAATTGATTTGCGCGAGGGAGGCCGACTCACCCTCTGACATAATCTCTAGGCACGCCTGCACGGCCTCGAGTAAGCTTGCGGAATGGGATAGACGGCTGTGATCAACCTGAAGGGTCTGCCATTCATCAGGTGAAAAATTCAAAGCAGAGAGTTCACGATTTTGTAACTCCAACTGTTCGCGCTCCCGCACAAATGTGGCAGCATTCTGCTCCCAAGTCATGCGACGCTGCTGCAAACTTTGCCAACGACGATAGCCTGTGGCCACTGCCTGCGCCAATTCACGGCTACCTGAGAACGCATCAAGCAAATCACGTTGTGCTTCACTGCGCAGTAATGATTGATGCTCATGCTGGCCGTGGATATCCACCAGCTTCTCCCCCGCCGTACGTAATTGCTGCAAGGTGGCGGGACGACCATTAATGAAACCGCGGGAACGCCCACCAATTTCTATCACCCGACGCATAAGGCACACATTGTCGTCATCACCGTGGCCTTCTAAATCATTTTCGCGCAGCCAGTCTACTAATTCTGGTGATTTACTCACGTCGAACTCTGCACTGATTTCGGCACGCTTACTGCCATTACGTACCTCCCCCGCGTCACCACGCTCACCCAATGCAAGTGAGAGTGCATCGATCAAGATCGACTTTCCCGCTCCGGTTTCTCCGGTAAGAACGGTGAAACCAGGGACGAACTCCATTTCCATCCGATCAACGATGATAAAATCTTGGATATTCAAAAACCTTAACATGACAGTAGATTAACGGCTTTTTTTTAGGGAAATCCACTCCAACCAAGCTTTTCTCGCAACATCCGGTAGTAGCTATGATTGGAGGAATGCAGCAATCTCACCGTGTGGGGAGAGCGACATATTACAATTTTGTCACTCTCATCCAAGTCAAAATGAGAGTGACTGTCAGAATGAACACGCGCACCTTCAGTCCGATGCATCAAAACTTCCACCGTGGCGTTGGGCCCCACCACGATAGGTCGGTTGCTCAGAGTATGGGGGCTAACCGGCACCAGCGTAATCAGGTCTAGACTAGGATGTAGAATCGGGCCACCCGATGACAACGCATATGCTGTTGAGCCAGTAGGGGTAGCTACAATCAGACCATCTGAACGTAAGGAGTAAACATATTCTCCATCGATGCGCACCTCGAATTCAATCATACCGCCACCAATCCCCCGGTTTACTGCTACATCGTTGAACGCTAGAGCGCTAAACAAACTAGCTTCGCTACGTATCACCTCAGCGGATAGCAACATGCGCCGCTCGGTGACATACTTGCCATCGAGAATGGAACCGAGGGTTTCTAGCATGGTGTCAATAGAAAGGTCGGTGAGAAACCCGAGCCGACCCTGGTTGATGCCTACTAGCGGCACATCGAAAGGTGCAAGCCTACGTGCAATATTAAGCATAGTGCCGTCACCCCCCAGAACGATGGCTAGATCAACTCGCGCACCGATCTCGTCGAGAGTAAGGATGGGGTATTCTTTCCCTGGAACATGTGGAGCAGTAAGACAGTCCAGCACCACACCAAGATTGCGGCTTTCCATATATTGTCCCAGACGCAAAAGTGGCGTCATGATTTCTGGATTATCGTGCTTGCCAATCAAGGCTATGGTTTTGAATAGAGAACTCATCGCTGGGATAAACCTAAAAGAACCATTGAACTGAATTGTAGTGGTGCCGTTTTCACGATTAAACCATATTGGACAACAAGTGACAAAGGATTCCAGATTCTGCCTAGTCACGCCCGCTTTGCTTATTCCGAGGTCCAAAATCCTTTATCCTAGTGTAGAATGATCGTATGCTTAATCAGCGTGCCCAAATCCTACTCAAAACACTGGTTGAACGTTACATCAGCGAAGGCCATCCGGTAGGCTCTCGCTCACTCTCTAAGTTCTCCGGACTGGATCTGAGCCCTGCTTCCGTACGCAACGTGATGGCTGACCTTGAGAAAATGGGTTTTGTCACCAGTCCTCACACTTCCTCTGGACGTATCCCTACTCCGCAAGGCTACCGTTTATTTGTGGACACACTATTGGTTGTCAAACCTCTGGACTCAATCGAGATCCATCATCTGGAGGATCTGTTGCCTCCGGATAATCCGTCGCGCTTGATCAATTTAGCTTCACAGTTGTTGTCTGAATTGACACGTTTTGCGGGTATAGTTGTCACTCCCAAGCGTAGCAACACAGTGTTTCGCTATATCGAATTCATGACTCTGTCTGAAAAACGTATTCTACTCATCATTGTCTCGCCTGAGGGTGACGTGCAAAACCGAGTACTCTTCACCGACAGAGTCTATAGCCAAACAGAATTAGTCGAAGCGACAAACTTCATCAACCAGAATTATGCTGGCTGCGCCTTGAAGGAAATCCGCAGCCGTCTTCGGAACGAGCTAAAAAAATTGCACCACGATATGACCAGCCTCATGACCGCAGCAATCGAGGCCAGCAGCGAGGCAATCAGTGAGAGTAGTGAGACCATGGTAGTAGCAGGTGAACACAGGCTGCTTGAAGTACATGATCTATCGAGTAACATGGCTAGCTTGAAGAAACTATTCAGCTTGTTCGAGCGAAAAACCGCATTACTGCGATTGCTAGAATTTAGCCGTGAGGCGCAAGGAGTACAGATATTCATTGGTGGTGAATCGGGTGCAGTAACACTGGACGAATTCAGCGTTGTCACTGCGCCCTACGAGGTAGATGGAAAAATTGTCGGTACTGTTGGCGTGATCGGCCCCACACGTATGGCTTACGAACGTGTTATTCCGATTGTAGATGTGACCGCCAAGTTACTCTCTAGCGCGCTGTCGTACCACTGATTAGTTGGACGCGATCCACACGCTACCCGTCGTTGATCTAGGAAAGGCGGCCTACTTGCCGCAGCAAAATTAAAAACTAGACAAATGTCCCCCGAACCTATTTATCAGCATGGCTCTTCTAGCAGGATTGGCATCCTGCTAGTTAATCTTGGCACCCCAGATGCGCCTACCCCGCGAGCGCTGAGGCCGTACCTCAAGGAATTCCTGAG
>JAZGCR010000107.1:0-4456 GCA_036477105.1 Nitrosomonadaceae bacterium
AAGACTAGGAGTAAAATAGGATCCAGCAACAATACTGAACGTGGCACTCCTACAAGTATCTGCAGCATGAATAACGCCAGTGGCGCCACCGTCGCTGCCGTAAGAACCGCATAAAGAATGCGCCGTAAATCGTGCAAACTCACATATCGCCAGACTTCACGATAAAGACCAAAACAAAAAAATGATGCTGTTTGAACTGGGATCACCCATGGCAGAGTTCCTTCAAATGATGCAAGATACAAAGAAGGAATTTCAAAATTAAAACGAAACAAATAAGCAAGCCACCATGCCAGGATAACTGCCACAATGTCGGTAACAAATTTTATTAATGTGCGCATGCTATAAGTTATGTGTGAGCATACTATCTGCCACTTCTGCCTCGCCTCCAATACTGACCAGATACAACCACCAAAACCAAATAAACTACACTCCATGCTACGCCAACCCCAAATTGGGCCATAGCTTCTTGCTGTGCTACCCACACCGCACTGGATCCCACTGCTAACATCAAAATGTACCCAAGTAATGCCGTATTGCGATGCCCAAAACCATTTCTCACAAGGAGTTGATAGTGGTGCTCGTGATGCGCTTGCCATACTTTTTCACCACGCAGGCTGCGTTTTGCCAGCGTAACTGAAGCATCCACGATAAAGGGTGAAAACACTAGCAGTGGCAACCATATCGGCCATAGATTGTCTATCCAACCTAATATACCCAACACAGCCGCCAGAAATCCCAACGGGATCGCACCTGCATCTCCCATAAAAACACGTGCTGGATAAAAATTGAAGAATAAGAAAGCCATAGCAGCAGAAGCAATGGAAAAGTTTATCATAGCAAATATCTCGTTCTCTCCAAGCAAAGCAGCTAATCCGTAGAAACTGAAACCAATCAGTGTCATGCCCCCCGCTAGTCCATCCGAACCATCCATGAAGTTGTAAAGATTAGTCATCCAGATAATCGAGATTGCTGCTATGACTGCAATCAACCAACCATGGGTATCAAATAGAAGTACCGTGGATAAAAAAACTGCTGCTACGCAGTGTACCAGTAGCCTCAACCAAACAGGTAAAGCGAAAATATCATCGGCAAAAGATATCAAAACTAACAGACAAACCCCCGCCCATACCGACAAAGGCAGTACTGCGGGAAGCAGCACCCAGGCGCCCAGTACCCCCAACATCAAACCAACGCCGCCGACTCTGTGAACAGATTTGGTATGAAGGGAACGGTGATTAGGATGATCCAATATCCTTATGGCACTGTACTTAATGAACCACAAAATAAAAACAAACGTCACTACGAACGAAAGTAAAGGTGCCGTAATAAGCGAAAAAGCGGAAACGGAAATCATGATCGCAGGATTATACCTGTCGATGATGCCATGCAGCGATTTGCGACAATCCTTGAGTTAGCGTATGGGATGGAATCCAGCCTAACTCGTCGCGAATTTTGTTGCTATTTATACACAATGATCCAAGTAATTTTGAAATTTCGTCCGATTTTCCTACCAGAATGCCGGCTAATTTCATCAAACGCAAAGGGCAGGGCCACAACCGTACCGGTTTTTCTAACGCATGTGCCATCTGCGTAATCAATTGCGCTGTAGAAATATCTTCACCATCACTTACCATATAAGTTCTTCCAACAGCTGCAGGATCTGTCAGGCAAGCTGCAATGACGCCAGTGAGATTATTAAGATAAATAAAGCTGCGTTGATTATTTACCAAAGAAAATGGCAACGGAATGCCGCTATCTACTATCTTCAAAAGTCTCAGAAAATTCCCTTTCACACCAGGGCCATAAACCATTGGGGGACGAAGTATCACAACCTCCATCCCAGTCTCAGCAGCAATGCGAAAAAGCGCTTGTTCCGCCTCCAATTTTGAAATTGCATAGTGGTCTTGGGGGCTGGTAGGAGAGGTTTCATCAATTGGCGAATCCGATTGAGAATTCTCACCATTGACTTTGACAGAACTCAAGAAAATTAAACGCTTGACTCCAGTATGAGCTGCTACCTGTGCCAAGTTTTCAGTGCCTAGCGTATTGGCGCGTCGAAACTCCATCAAAGGATCTTGCGCATAATCATGCATCACATGCACACGTGCAGCGCAATGAACAACGATTTTTACCTCAGTGAAGACCTCGTCACTCCAAGCTGTACTTGTGCCTAATTCACCTACAATTCGGTACTCTACTCCAGGCACAAGTGTGGCGGGTAAACTTCGCACTGTGCCAATGACATCGAGACCATGCGCCACAAAGTGGCGACACAGGGCACTGCCAACGAAGCCTGAAGCACCGGTAACTAATACTCTTTGAGATTCAGGAGTAGAGATCAATCAAGTTTCATCCGATGTGCTTTAACAAATTGCGGCAGTCGTGAAAATACCTTGTTCAGTATGAACCAGGGAGGTACGTTTAGACCATTGGCACGACAAGATAAATAAGCCTCAATATTGCCTCGTATCACATTGCGAATACTGTTGTTGCTCATTCCACCCATCCTCATGCGTACCCATACTTCCGGTATGTAGCGAGTCTTGATTTCGTGAATACGGATAAACCTGAGCGCAAGGTCGAAATCTGATTGCAACCGGTAACGTAGGTTAAATCCACCGAGTCTCTCATAAACAGATTTACGTACAAAAAAGGTTGGATGAGCGGGCATCCAACCTTTCTCGAATAAACCGGGTGTATAATTTTGTGACGTCCAGTGACGTACCACACGACTAGTCTGTTTACGTTCCACGTAAACCAGATTGGCATAACAAGCATCAATAACGGGATCGGCCATTGTAGCAGCAACCCTGGCCAGCACATCTGAGTGTATGTAAACATCATCTGCATTGAGAAAGCCGATTACCTCACCGGATGCAAGTAACAGCCCCTTATTCATTCCGTCGTAGACTCCTCGATCGGACTCGGAACGCCAGACAGTTACTCGCCGACCCTTATCGTTCACGACCTCTTCTGTGCCATCAACTGAGCCACCATCTACAATGATATGTTCAACGTTTGAATAGTTCTGAGCAGCAACAGAATCAAGCGTATCGCCCAAAGTATCTGCAGCGTTATAGCAAACAGTTATAATCGAAATCTTCATGGCGCCAGCCGTTTCTACACTTGCCTAACAATAATTTATTGTTACAGATGAAAATTTCTCATTCTACGTGTAACCCATTTTTCTAAACTAATTGAATACCCAACCATTGGCCCAACCAGTGGCATGAACATGTATGCCAATTTGCTTGCATATTGTTCTAGGATCATTTTCTTATTACTATCGGCAATAAACTCCCTGGACATCCAAACCCTGTAGGTCATTAACATTTTATGTTTTAGCACCAATAGAAGTGTAATCTCCAAGTATGATTTCTGTGAATATTCATCAAAAAGTTTTACATTATCATCGATTAATTTTCCCGATTTTTTATTTGTATGGGTCATCTGCCCCGAGTGTGAACGTATGGCACACAATGGTCCTTCTATCTTTAGCAGGTCACCTTGCTCTAATAACTGGAACCACATTTCCATATCCATTAATTGTGGTAAATCATCACGAAAGTGGCCTGTCAGATCCCTCTTACGGAACATGACAGCCGTAGGTTCGCCAATGTAGTTCTTACCAAACAGACACTTCGTAGTAACATTACTACCTCGAATAATAACGTCCGTAGATGGATATTGCTTAAATTTTAGTTTCTCACCGATTCCACTAATGGTCAGTCTACCACTACAAACCAGTGTTACTGATTGGTGTGCATCAAGTGCTGCCACCATCTTCTCAAGACACCCAGGCAACAGCACATCATCCGAACACAAGAATTTGATATACGCTCCATGAGCGTATTCGAGACATTTGTTAAAATTTCCAGCAAGCCCAATATTGCGATCGTTTTTATAGAAGCGGATACGTCCATCGCCTTTCTTCTGCAAGCCTTCAACTAATGTAACTGTATCATCTATAGAATAATTATCTACTATTACAATTTCAAAATCCTGATAATTTTGCTTAAGAACTGACTCTACGGCTTGATGTAGGTAATTTGCATTGTTGAATGTAGGAATGCAAATGCTTACCTTCGGTGTATTAGATCTAGACATCAAATACCCTCTGCTTTTTTAACAAAATCCGACACTGGTTTGATATTCTCAAAAACATCAAGAATCGTAATAAATTTTCCTTTAAATTGTGGGGAAAAAAACCTGGGATGTGAACCTGTGACAAGATTTATTCGACCCACAATAAATGCATGATAGCGCTTAGGTACAATCAAAGTCACAGCCACTAGAATGGACAGTGGCACGCCATAAAAAATCTGCTCACGCAAAGTCATTCTGCTCCTTAGGATTGATACAGCTGTCTTAGCGCCGTATTTGCCCAACATAAGCCCCACATAAACAGCACAAATCTGGAGAAGACGATAACGCTCATAATTAACTTTTACATTAC
>JAZGCR010000108.1:0-2749 GCA_036477105.1 Nitrosomonadaceae bacterium
GCACCTGCCACATTAAACCACACAAGTAATCCAAATAAGGCTGCGAAAGTTGCACCAGCTTCCAGTAGGCTAGTACAGGCGATCCAGGGATTAGCCTTAAGCCAGCGTAGATTTACTTTACTTCCTAGTTCAAACAAAAGGATGCCAAGGGCGAGCTCAACCACTAATCGCCATTCCATTGCGGGCAATTCTGGAATCATTCCTAGTCCAGCGGGGCCTAGCAGCAGACCAGTGCAGAAATAGCCAACAATACGCGGCAATTTTAGATAGCGTACTAATCCCTCGCCTAACAATACAGCGATTACCAGAGCAAGCGCAAACCAGAGAGCCGGACTGACCGAGAGTGGCCACAGCGGAATGTAAGCAGGCCAGGTCATCTAGGCTCGTAGGCAGGCAACAAAGCCGAAGCTGTTTTATCAGGTGCAATTTTTATTCTGAGACGCATCTAATCTCCTTTTACAATAAATGCAAAAATGTGTTTGGATATTTAGGTACGTAATTTCATAAAGGATACAGAATCCTGTTTTTACTTATGCATGGAAGGAATTTTCAGTCATATCGAGCAAAAAAATTCATCGACAAGTCTACAGCCTTTACATCCTTGGTGATACTACCGATGGAGATTCGATCCACACCAGTTTCTGCTATCTCACGAACATTATCTAGCGTGATTCCTCCCGAGGCTTCAAGTACTGTTTGCTTGTTTGTCAACTGTGCGGTTAGCGCGACTGCATATTGTAATTCGGCAAGATCAAAATTATCTAGTAGAATCATTTTTACTCCCACATTGAGCGCCTTGAGCAATTCATCCCGTGTTTCCACCTCAATTTGAATTAATGTACCTTTTGGGGCAATTTCTTCCGCTGCGTGCAAAGCTTGCTCAATACCGCCAGCAGCCATGATATGGTTTTCCTTTATAAGTATTCCGTCATATAAACCCAAACGATGATTCATGCCACCGCCACATTTGACCGCATATTTTTGTGCAAGCCGCAATCCCGGAAGGGTTTTACGAGTATCTACTATTACCGCGTCGGTTCCCAGCACTGCATTTACGTAGTACCGAGTTTGTGTAGCAACGGCAGATAGTGTTTGTAGAAAATTAAGCGCAGGACGTTCGACCGTAAGTAGCGCGCGTGCTTTACCTTTAATTTCACACAACTCTTGCTCTGCATAAATTATCTCACCCTCACGAACAAGCCAGCGTACTTCGGTATTTGGTGAAAACTGCTGAAAACATGCTTCAAACCATTGAATGCCACACAAAACTGCTTTTTCGCGGCAAATGATGTTGGCAGTAGCGGACTCTTCACTAGGAACCAGAAGTGTGGTGAGGTCTCCTGTACCAACGTCCTCAGCTAATGCCTGACTAACGTTATTATTAATTTCGGCTGCTAAATCCATGGGAATCGTAAAAGTTTCACATTCAATGTATAAACGAATTTGTTATTCTAACCGAATAAAGTAACGACAGCATATGCAGATTATCTTGTTGTTCCCTTGAAATTTCATTCCATTTCCACATATATAAAACTTATATAGAACTCATAAATTAACTGGAGAATTTTATGCGTTTTGATAAATTAACCACTAAATTTCAGCAGGCACTAGCTGATGCACAGGGCATGGCATCAAGCCATGATAACCCGTACATTGAATCGCAGCATTTACTACTTGCGTTGTTGCAGCAGGAAGACGGTGGCACAGTTTCATTGTTACAGAGGTCTGGTGCTAATGTTGTCCCTCTACGTGACGCATTGAGGAAAGGTATAGAACGCTTACCTAAAGTAGATAACACTACTGGGGAAATCAGCATATCGCGCGATCTTGGTAAATTGCTCAACCTGGCTGACAAGGAAGCTCAAAAACGGGGTGATCAATTTATTGCATCGGAAATGTTTTTGCTGGCAGTGCTCCATGATACGGGCGAATCTGCCATGCTGTTGAAACAACATGGAGCGAGTCGTGCGTCACTAGAGCAAGCTATCAAAGCAGTGCGCGGCGGAGAGAGCGTAAATAATGCCGAGGCTGAGAGTGGTCGTGAATCTCTTAAAAAATATACGCTTGATCTCACTGATCGTGCAAGCATGGGGAAGCTTGATCCAGTGATTGGACGTGACGATGAAATCCGCCGAACTATTCAGGTATTGCAACGGCGTACCAAGAACAATCCAGTTCTGATCGGCGAGCCAGGTGTTGGCAAGACTGCTATCGTGGAAGGATTAGCTCAGCGCATTATTAATGATGAGGTGCCGGAGACGCTTAAAAACAAGCGGGTATTGTCTCTTGACATGGCTTCGCTATTAGCTGGAGCTAAGTATCGTGGGGAATTCGAGGAACGCCTGAAATCTGTTTTAAAAGAACTTGCGCAAGATGAGGGTAACACCATTCTATTCATAGACGAACTTCACACTATGGTGGGTGCCGGGAAAGCGGAAGGAGCTATCGACGCAGGCAACATGTTAAAGCCTGCTCTTGCCCGCGGTGAATTGCATTGTGTAGGGGCTACTACGCTAGACGAATATCGAAAGTATGTTGAAAAAGACGCTGCACTGGCGCGGCGTTTTCAGATGGTGCTTGTAGATGAGCCCTCTGTGGAGGCTACCATCGCTATTCTTCGAGGTCTACAGGAGAAATATGAGGTGCACCATGGTGTTGACATTACTGATCCAGCTATTGTTGCTGCTGCTGAATTGTCTCACCGTTACATTACCGATCGTTATTTGCCAGATAAGGCCATTGACCTCAT
>JAZGCR010000109.1:0-2926 GCA_036477105.1 Nitrosomonadaceae bacterium
GGATTAACATAACGCACGAAGTAGATTCCTTCTGAACGATCACGGTCTTCAACGGTAAAGCCAATACGATCTAGCGCTAACCCAATGCGGCGCCATGAACGATCAAATGCTTCATCCATTGATAGAACGCCTTTCTCTTTACGATTAAGATGCGCACGCTCTTTAGTGCTGCCTTTAGCTAATACCGACCTAGCCCGTTCTCTATCTACCCCAAAATATATCATCAGGCGCGCAAGCATCTCAGCTTCTAAATCAGGATCAGAAGGGCGATCTTCCATTGCACGGTGGCTAACATAAATCTCGGTAGTGCCAGCAGCTTCACCCCGTTCCAGACGAGTACGAAATTTGTCGAACTCAATTGCTGAGAGTGATCTAAGAATCACATTATCTGGAGTACCAGCACGATTTTCTGCCCAATCGGTTTCCATCACTCCGGCTTCAGGTACTTCCATCTTGATACTAAAGCCCATTGCTTGCCAAAAATCCTTAACTACCGGCCATACCATTTCCGGTTCGATCTTCACCACTAGCCAACGCTGAGTACCAGAACGCTCAATTCTTGCCATGGAATCGTCAGAGTTCGCAGGCAAAAGTGGAGTGGAACTTTCTATTGGATCCTTTCCACTAGCGCGTTCTTTACTATAAACAGAATAAGTTTTACTTTCAGATGGCTTGATATCGGGCACAATGTAGCGATCTTCTGTAACGGGTTCGGTTAAATCCGGTGGCACTACAAGCGGAAGAGTTCTTGCAGCTGCTGATTCGTATTCCAATTCGTATTCTTCTACCTCCTTTTTCTCAGACACTAGACTACAGCCTAATACCGCTAGCATCATACATAGCAGGACAATTTTCCACCCTCTAATTTTTATTATCAAAATTTCCTGAAGCATAATTCCATATCAAATATTTATAGCACCACCCCAGCTTGATGCATTGCATCCCTGATAACCTTATGATATTGAACTGATAGTTGTGTCAATGGTAAACGCAAGCCGGTATCTATCAATCCCATTTGCGCTACCGCCCATTTAACTGGAATTGGATTGGCTTCAATGAACAGACCCCTGTGTAATCCCAATAATTTATTATTGGCAGCACGAGCGGTGATTAAATCCCCAGCAAACGCTGCAACACACATTTCGTGCATCAATTTCGGTGCAACATTTGCTGTGACTGAAATCGCACCGTGCCCACCTTGCAATAATAATGCTAGACTGCTCGCATCATCACCACTATAAACTGCAAAGTCTTGTGGGACGCGACACAGTAAGTCAAAACCACGTCCCATATCACCGGTAGCATCTTTAATGCCGATAACATTGGGAATCTGCGAAAGCCGCAGTACCGTTTCATTGGCAATATCTGCCACAGTCCTACTTGGAACATTATACAAAATTTGTGGAATATCTACTGCCTCTGCCACAGTTCTAAAATGCTGATATAAGCCTTCCTGAGAAGGTTTATTGTAATAGGGCACCACTGACAGACTTGCATCCGCACCAGCATCCTTCGCATAAACGGAAAGATCAATAGCCTCCGTTGTAGAATTCGCTCCAGTACCAGCAATTACCGGTATGCGTCCTGCAGCATGTTTCACTGCAGTACTAATCAATAGGTGATGCTCCTTAAAATCTACCGTAGGAGACTCACCGGTAGTGCCTACTACCACAATACCGTCAGTTCCCTGTTCTACATGAAAATCAATCAGGGTACGAAATCTCTCCAAATCTAACCTACCATCTTCATGCATAGGTGTGACGATAGCTACCAAACTACCTTTAAACATGACAATCCATCCAGTAAAAAAACATTTTACCTGAATCTTGCACATCCTATTGATATTCACTATCAGGCCAAAACCCATTTCTTAGCAAATACTACGAGTATTCAATAGTGCATATAATGCTCGGCAGACTTGCAAATCACGCCTTCGTAAATACCATCGTACCGTTTCTGCGATCCACCTTTATTGTGTCCTTGGCCGCAAAACAACCTTCGAGGATTTTCTTTGCAAGCGGATTCTCGATTTGTGCCTGGATTGCACGCTTTAGTGGGCGTGCCCCAAAAATAGGATCAAAACCAGCTTCGGCAAGCTCTGCTAAAGCAGCCTCTGAGACTTGCATCTTCATTTCCATTTCTGCCAGTCGCGCTTCTAGATATTGCAACTGTATCCGTGCTATCGAATGGATATGCTTCTTATCAAGCGCGTGAAATACCACCACTTCATCAATGCGGTTGATAAACTCTGGCCGGAAATAGGTTTTTACCTCCCCCATCACTGCTAGCTTAATTACCTGATAATCATCACCCGCCATTTGCTGAATCATCTGCGAACCAAGGTTAGAGGTCATGACAATAACGGTGTTCTTGAAATTCACGGTACGCCCCTGACTATCTGTCAAACGTCCATCATCAAGAACTTGCAGTAGTACATTGAAAACATCGGAGTGAGCCTTTTCTATTTCGTCTAACAGAATCACAGAGTAAGGCTTTCTGCGTACTGCTTCAGTAAGATGGCCGCCTTCTTCATAACCTACATAACCAGGCGGTGCGCCGATTAGCCGAGCTACGGAGTGTTTCTCCATGAACTCTGACATATCTATACGAATGAGATGATCTTCCGAATCGAATAGAAAACCTGCTAGAGCCTTACACAATTCGGTTTTACCGATACCAGTCGGCCCCAGGAAAAGGAAGGAACCATAGGGCCGATTGGGGTCAGAAAGACCCGCTCGCGAGCGACGAATAGCGTCGGATACAAGGTGGACTGCCTCATCCTGCCCCACCACGCGCTCGTGCAATTTCTGCTCCATATGCAAGAGCTTCTCCCGCTCACCCTGCATCATTTTGGATACGGGAATGCCAGTAGCGCGGGAAACTACCTCGGCGATTTCCTCTGAACCCACCTGAGTACGTAACAGCC
>JAZGCR010000011.1:0-5798 GCA_036477105.1 Nitrosomonadaceae bacterium
CTTTGCCAGTAGCTGGCATTTCGATGAATGATCTCGAAAACGTAACCAGGGAGTTGCTTCGCTGCGGCGCAGTGATTCAGGAGATCAACACAGTTCGTAAACATCTTTCTACCATTCAAGGTGGGAGACTTGCAGCTTCATGTCGTGCGCCGATATTGGCACTGATAATTTCTGACGTGACCGGTGACGAACCGACCAATATTGCTTCTGGGCCGTGTGCGCCGGATCCAACGACCTGCCAAGATGCACTTGCGATACTTGAACGCTATCGGATAAGTAAGCCTATTCCTGTGATAAAAATATTGACTTCAGGTGCCAAGAACAGGTTGTATGAGACACCAAAACCAGGCGACATCATTTTCCGAAATGTAGAGAATCGTGTGATTGCAACTTCTCATAATTCACTGGTGGCGGCAGGAGATTTTTTTCGCAGCAAGGGTATCCCTACCGTTATACTTGGCGACACAGTTACCGGGGAAGCACGCCATGTCGCCAAGGTTTATGCTGCACTAGTGCATGAAATCCGTCAATACGGGCATCCATGGAGGCCTCCGGTAGTGCTTATTTCTGGCGGAGAGACTACGGTTACTGTAAATGGAAAAGGACGTGGTGGGCGCAACACAGAATTTTTGTTATCACTTGCCATTGAACTGGCCGGTGCAAGGAAAATTTATGCTCTTGCTTGTGATACAGATGGAATAGATGGCCCGGAAAACAATGCAGGTGCTATTGTTACACCAGATTCATTGCGCCGAGCAGAACGGCTAGGCATTAACTTCGCCGCCTTGCTTGCCAACAATGACACCTATACTTTTTTTAATCAGATGGGTGATTTGGTTGTCACCAATCCCACGCGCACTAACGTTAATGATTATCGTGCAATTATGGTCTTATAGGATATGGGTCACCTGACCAAGTTGACGATTACAGCAAACTACACAGAGTATTTTACGAAAAATCTTTTCCATTTATTCTATTAAAATAATTAAGTTAGCTCTTTTGGTCTCTTAGCTTGTCGCGAAATCGAAATAATGTTTTTATATTATTACAGTATTAAAATAGAAGATCCGAATTATTAAAGGAAGGAGCCAATGGCAGCAACAATACTGGTGGTAGAAGATGAGCCAGCAATTCAAGAATTAATTTCGTATGGCCTGCGGCAGGCTGGGCATGTTACTTTTTGTGCGGGAGATGCAGAACAGGCTATGGCGATAGTGAATGATGTTCTGCCTGATTTGGTGTTGCTCGACTGGATGTTACCTGGAATGAGTGGTATTGAGTTTGCCAAGTTGTTGCGGCGCGTTGCCCGCACTAAGAACATTCCTATCATTATGCTTACAGCACGCGCTGAAGAGAGTGATAAGGTGTCAGGGTTGGAGATCGGTGCAGATGATTACATCACCAAGCCGTTTTCGCCACGTGAGCTGATTGCACGGATTAAAGCAGTTCTGCGGCGGCGTTCACCAGAGGCTGCTGACGACGTTGTTGAGATCTGTGGGCTAAGGCTTGATCCCACCACTCATCGCGTAACCGTGAGCAACAATGAAGTGATATTGGGTCCTACTGAGTTCCGATTATTGCATTTCCTGATGACTCACTCAGAACGGGTATACTCACGTTCACAATTACTCGATGGGGTGTGGGGTGATCATGTTTTTGTTGAGGATCGTACCGTTGACGTGCACATAAGGAGATTGCGCAAGATATTGGAAACTGTTGGTAAGGATGGATTGGTACAAACCGTAAGAGGATCTGGTTACCGACTATCTGTCGGGAGGGCATCGGGTATGGGATAATATGGAGATGATGATCCAGCTTTATTCTTTGGAATAACTTACGTGTCCGGTTTCCCAAGGAGCTTAGTTGTTGTCATTCTGCTTACTGCTGTAGCTGGCGGTGTATGGATGATTTCGAATATTGTCATGGCGCTATTATTCTATAGCATAGCACTGTTGCTGCTAGTTATTTATCACCTGCGTTATCTAACAGCTCTGGACAGGTGGTTGCAAGTCTCCGCACCTACATTTGCTACGTTGCCAGATGGTTCCGGTGCATGGGGGGATGTGTTTGCACGCTTGGCGCGCCTTATGCGTAATCAGAGCCAAAGTCACCAGCAATTAAGTTTGGCTCTAGAGCGTCTTAGGCGTGCTACTTCGGCGATGCCAGAAGGTGTGGTGATTCTAGATGAGGCAGATCACATCGAATGGTGTAATCCAGTGGCTGAACAGCATTTTGGCATAGATTGCAATCGAGATGTTGGTCAGCCAATTACCTTCCTGGTGCGTCAATCTCAGTTCGCCGAGTACCTTGCGACCCACAATTACAGTGAACCTCTGACAGTCAAGCAAACACGACACCAGGAATTAATTCTTTCTCTACAGTTAGTGCCGTACGGAGATAAGCAGAAACTACTAATCAGCCGTGATATTACCCGTCTCGAGGGAGTCGAAACCATGCGACGGGATTTTGTTGCCAATGTTTCGCATGAACTACGTACACCACTTACAGTAATTGGCGGGTTTTTTGAAACCTTGTCGGAAGAAAACTGGGTATCTTCTGAAATGGGCAAACGGGCTCTTGTTCTAATGACTGATCAGACCAAGCGTATGCAACGCCTAGTAGAAGATTTGTTGACCCTATCACGACTGGAGAATTCACAAAACCAGGTGCGAGAGGAAAACGTCAATGTAGCTGACGTGTTGCGTAAGTTATATCAAGAGGCGCAATCCTTAAGTGCTGGGCGTCATCATATCAGCCTTAATCTTGACACTGATGTGAAGTTACTGGGAAGCATAGACGAGTTACAAAGCGCTTTTGGTAATCTTGTCAGCAATGCCATACGCTATACCACCGATGGTGGAGAAGTTATTCTGAGCTGGAAAAATCAAAATGGACAGGGCGTATTTACTGTACAGGACAGCGGTATTGGCATTGATCAGGAGCATATTCCACGTCTAGCTGAACGTTTTTACCGAGTAGATCTTAGTCGTTCACGAGGAACTGGCGGAACTGGTTTGGGGCTTGCAATCGTCAAACATGTATTGAACCGCCACCAGGCGCATCTGGAAATTGTTAGTGAACCAGGTAAGGGTAGCTGTTTCAGTGCATGGTTCCCGGAAAAACGGTCAATAGTTCAGCAGAATGAATAGATAATAGTTTGTTTGCTAACTCAGAGGCTATAAAAAAGTACTGTATCCATGTTCAAGACAATCGAAGACTTTGTCGGTAACACACCTTTGGTAAGGCTCAAGCGCCTATCTGGGAAGACTAGCAATGTTATTCTTGCTAAGTTGGAAGGCAATAACCCTGCAGGATCTGTAAAAGATCGCCCGGCGTTGTCGATGGTTTTAAATGCACAGAAGCGTGGGGATATTAAACCAGGGGATACCCTAATAGAGGCTACTAGTGGAAACACTGGCATAGCTTTAGCGATGGCAGCTGCGATGATGGGTTATCGCATGGTATTGGTGATGCCGGAGCATCTTAGCTTAGAACGACGCCAATCTATGAGTGCATATGGCGCGGAGATCGTATTGACCTCGAAAGAGGGCGGAATGGAGAAGGCACGGGATGTAGCAGAACATATGTGTAATGTGGGGCGTGGAATCATCCTTGATCAGTTCGCCAATTCTGACAATCCATTAGCACATTACAAAGGTACTGCGCCTGAAATCTGGAGTGATACCGATGGGAAGATTACCCATTTTGTAAGTAGTATGGGCACTACAGGCACCATCATGGGTTGCGCGAGATATTTCAAGGAAAAGAATCCGACAATCCAGATTATTGGAGTGCAACCGCAGGAGGGTGCTCAGATTCCTGGTATCAGGAAATGGCCAGAAGCATATCTGCCTAAAATCTATGATGCCAAGCGAGTAGATCGCATAATGCTGATTTCTCAGGATGAGGCCGAGGATTTGACGCGACGTTTGGCTCGTGAAGAAGGAATTTTTGCGGGAATTTCATCTGGTGGTGCATTGGCAGCGACACTTGAAATTTCCTCCGAAATAGAAAATGCGGTAATTGTTTTCATAGTGTGTGATCGCGGTGATCGCTACCTTTCAACTGGAGTCTTTCCTGCCTAAAGACAGTAGAACACATATGGCAGGAAAGCATAGTATTTTTTCAACTTGCAAAGAATATTTATGCACCCTTGGTCATTGTGAAGAGGCAGAATTTACTCTACTTGATGAAGTATAGAAACTGTAGAGGTTTGATAAGAACGTGGGGAAGGCTAAGGTAAAACTATTCCCTACGAATTTGTTTCACAACCGCAATAAATAAAAACACAAGCTCATTTAGAGAGGATATAAGTTTGACCCCGGTTCTTGTTTTTGACATTGAAACCGTACCCGATATTGAGGGACTTCGTAAGCTTTACGAGCTCAGTCCTGATCTTGCTCCTGCCGACATTGCTGAGATGGCGTTTCAGTTACGTCGCCAGGCTATCGGTAATGATTTCTTGCCGCTGCATGTGCATAGAGTTATTGCGATTTCGTGCGCACTGCGCGACAAAAATGATTTTTGTGTATGGTCATTGGGTAGTACGGAAGATACTGAGGTAGAACTTATCCGACGATTCTTTGAAGGTATCGATAAATATACCCCCCAATTGGTTTCGTGGAATGGTAATGGTTTTGACTTGCCGGTACTGCATTACCGAAGCATGATTAATGGCATCCAAGCACGTCGCTATTGGGAGATGGGTGAGAATGATCGGGAATTTAAATGGAACAACTATCTCAGCCGCTATCATATCCGCCATTTAGATTTGATGGATTTGCTGGCGTTGTATCAGCCACGTGCCAACGTACCGCTTAACGATCTAGCCAAGCTGATAGGTTTTCCAGGAAAGCTTGGAATGGATGGTTCACAGGTATGGAGCGCGTTCCAGAACGGTGAGATTACAGCGATTCGAAACTACTGCGAAACTGATGTAGTAAATACCTATCTTATGTTTCTGCGCTTCCAGTTCCTACGTGGTATTTTAGACGATAAACAATATCTTTATGAGAGCGAACTGGTCCGTGCTACCTTGAAAAAATCTACCGAACTCTGCTGGAAGCAGTTTCTGAGTCAGTGGGAAACTAAATAGGAATATGACGCATCGTGTCTGTTTGATTATGGCGCATTAGAAACAGTGAAAATGTTTCCACACAACTCACATGTGGAGTCTATTGCACTGTTTGCAAAGGTATAGCTCAAGAAATAGAGAACAGAAGATTAAAAGGGTGACTTTTACCGGTCACCCTATTAGAGAGACCTTCTGAGTTTCTAGTCTCTCTCTCCCGAAAATGCCAACAACAGATGCAGCAGGCTTATGAACAGATTGTAAATACTAAGATAAATACCAAGTGTTGCCATCACATAGTTAGTTTCACCCCCGTTAACAATGCGGCTTACGTCATACAAAATAAAGCCGGAGAACAACAGTACTGCGACTGCTGAGATGGACAGAGATGCGGCGGGCATGGCAAAGAACAGGTTGGCAATAGATGCGATTATCAGTAGTACTAGTCCTACAAACAGGAAATTTCCCATAAAACCAAAATCCTTGCGAGTTACGGTAGCAATTCCAGCCAATGTGAAGAAGATGACACCAGTTCCTCCAGCAGCAATACCTACTAATTGCGCGCCGTTCTTGAAATGTAGTGCATATTGCAGCATTGGCCCCAGCCACCAGCCAGCAACGAAAGTGAATCCAAACAGTAATACAATTCCCCAGATGCTGTTACGGGTAGCACTGACTGCAAACAACAATCCCAACATCACAGCTAGCATAACTAGTGGGCCCATTA
>JAZGCR010000110.1:0-4428 GCA_036477105.1 Nitrosomonadaceae bacterium
CATTGAAATCTGTGAGCCTACGAACTTCACCCTACCCTGCTTTTCCTACAGACATGCAAGCACAATTCATGGTGTTAAACAGCGTAGCAGATGGCACTGCAATAATCACCGAAACTATATTTGAAAATCGTTTTATGCATGCACAAGAGTTGAAACGCATGGGCGCTTGTATTGAAGTGGAAGGTAATACTGCAGTGGTACGCGGTATAGCAAATCTAGACGGTGCAAGCGTCATGGCCACCGATCTGCGTGCCTCTGCCAGTTTGGTATTAGCCGGCCTAATTGCGCAAGGCGAAACCATCATTGACCGTGTTTACCACCTTGATCGCGGTTATGAACGAATCGAGGAAAAATTGTCTTGGTTAGGAGCGAAAATCAAACGTATAAATTAAGGATATTTACCGCAGAAGACATGAGCTCTCTGCGGTAAAATACGGTTTTTAATGGGCCCCATTATGACTGGCATCACTATTGCCCTTTCAAAGGGTCGTATTTTTGATGAAACTGCGCCACTGTTGAAAGCAGTGGGTGTCGTTGCGCTCGATGACCCTGAAACTTCGCGTAAACTAATACTTGACACTAACCGCGCCGACGTGTGGATTATTATCGTACGCGCTTCCGACGTACCAACTTATGTGCAATATGGTGCGGCAGACATAGGTATAGCTGGAAAAGATGTATTACTTGAACATGGTGGCGCAGGACTTTATCAGCCATTAGATTTGAATATTGCCCGCTGTCGTATGATGGTTGCGGTGCACGATAGTTTTGATTATAAAGCAGCCGTGCGCCAGGGAGCACGCTTACGGGTAGCAACTAAGTATTTGCATACGGCACAGGAACATTTTGCTGAAAAAAGTATGCATGTTGACCTCATTAAACTCTATGGATCGATGGAACTTGCTCCGCTGGTAGGACTGGCAGATGCGATTGTAGATCTAGTTTCCAGCGGCCACACACTTAAAGCCAATCATCTTAAGGCGGTTGAAGAGATTATGCCAGTTTCAGCGCGATTGATTATCAACCAAGCAGCATTAAAGGTGAAAAGAGAAGTAATACAGCCGATGCTGGAGGCGTTCTCAGTAGCAGCTAAGAAAAATAGTGTGGCGCGTCAAAAGCAGCGACACAGAGAAAGAAATCTGCTCTTATGATCCAGATTAAGCGACTATCTTCCACCGATTCTGGGTTCACTGCGATACTAGAAAAAACAATAGCCTTTGATGGTGCACAGAATGCGGCAGTAGATTCCACGGTTGCCGATATTCTGGCAAACGTAAAAAAACGTGGCGACGAGGCCCTGCTAGAATATACGCGCTGCTTTGACCATCTGGATGCGACCTCGATAGCAGAACTTGAATTGCCCAAAAAAGACTTGCAACAAGCCTTGCAGATCCTGCCTGCGTTTCAACGGGAAGCCCTAGAGCAAGCTGCAGAGCGAGTGCGCGCCTTCCATAAAAAACAGTTGGTGCAATCCTGGAGCTATGCTGAACCTGATGGCACGCTACTTGGTCAGAAAATAACCTCTCTAAACCGCGTCGGGTTATACGTTCCTGGCGGCAAAGCATCTTACCCCTCATCGGTGTTGATGAACTCGATACCTGCCAAGGTAGCAGGAGTAGATGAACTTATCATGGTGGTACCAACTCCAGACAACAAAAAAAATGACTTGGTACTTGCAGCAGCGATGATCTGCGAGGTAGATCGTGTGTTCACTATCGGTGGTGCCCAAGCTATTGGGGCGCTTGCCTATGGTACCAAGACTATTCCACAGGTAGACAAATTGGTCGGCCCTGGCAATGCTTATGTAGCTGCAGCCAAGCGCCAAGTATTTGGTGTGGTAGGTATAGATATGGTAGCAGGTCCGTCGGAAATTTTGGTGATTTGCGATGGCATGACCGACCCTGACTGGATCGCAATGGATTTATTTTCACAAGCCGAACACGATGAGCTGGCGCAGGCAATTCTACTATCACCCGATGCTAAGTTCATCGATGCGGTCTCAGCAAGCATAACCCGACAACTGGAAGGAATGCTACGCAAAACCATAATATGTTCCTCGCTAGGAAATCGTGGTGCTTTAATTCAGGTACGCGACCTTGATGAGGCTTGTGATATTGCTAACCGCATTGCACCAGAACACCTAGAATTATCAGTTGAACAACCAGAAAAATGGGTGGATAAAATTAGGCATGCTGGTACGATTTTCCTCGGACGATATACTTCCGAGGCTCTAGGCGATTATTGTGCCGGACCTAATCATGTGCTACCCACTTCTGGTACTGCACGCTTTTCATCACCATTGGGCGTGTACGATTTCCAAAAACGCAGTAACCTCATCCAAGCATCGAAACAAGGTGCAGCTAGGCTCGGCGCAATTGCTTCGGTACTAGCTAACGGAGAAAGTTTGCAGGCACACGCGATGTCGGCTGAGTATCGGTATAAAAAAAATAACTAGTTACCCAGTTCTCGACCAACAAAACTCAGGTTGCCAAAGTGCTTCGCAGTAACCCTAACCATGACTCAGCAAGAACTTTGAATTTGAATATCTGGCATCCAGTAGGAAACTACGCTTAGTAAAAACTCCAAAGTAGGACACATAACGTAACGATTTTTACTATTTGAATGATGATGCCTTATTTTCCTCAGGCTTTTGACTTGGTTTCTCAGTATGGGTATGCCTGTGATGTATATCTGGCACATGTCTGTGACTATGCTCCAATATCATATGCTCATGAGCATGGTCATGCGGCTCCTTTTCATCCCAAAGTGCGTGCGTGTGCCGATGATGTTCGTCATGCACATGGCGGTGTGCATGATACAATGCGGTGTGCTGATGAACGTGCTCGTGTTGTTCAGTCAAGTGTAGATACAAACCAATGGCCATCAACAACCCTGCGCCCCAAAACCAAACCGACGTACTTTCTTGAAAAAACCCAACTGCAAGGGCAGCTCCAAAAAATGGGGCTGCCCCAAAATAAGCACCTGTGCGCGCTGCTCCAAGACCGCGTAGTGCCAGTAAAAATAGAACCAAACTCAACCCATATCCTAGAAACCCGATAAACATAACCGTGCCACTAACGGGCCAAATAGGAATTGTATATCCCAGCAGTAGTGCCCATCCGATGTTGATCACTGCCGAAACCATGCCCCTGAATCCAGCAGTAAAAAGGGTGTCTGATACAGAGACCTTACGCATCAGATTATTGTCGATGGCCCAACACAAACAAGCCGCTAATATATACAGCGAACCGAGCATGTTACCGGCTCCAAAACTACCGTCCTGCTCAGTCCATGATAGTAGTAACCCACCCACCACAATGCACAGCATACCCACCACTATTTTCTGATCGGTGTTTTCTTTGAATACGACCCATGCAAGCACGGCAGTAAATACTCCTTCAAGATTGAGTAACAAAGAAGCTGAGGCTGCTGTGGTATACACCAAACCCAACATCAATAAGATAGGACCCGCTACTCCACCGAAGACAACTGTACCCAGCAACCAGGGCCACTCTTTAGATGTGAGACCGGGATTACGCCAGCCACGGTCACGAAATACGCGAAGCACGCACAACCCTACGCCACTACCCAAATAGAGGATACCTGCCAACAACATGGCTGGCATACTACCTACAAACTGTTTTGCAAAGGGGATGCTGGCCCCAAATAAAGCAGCAGCAGCTAGTGCGGCAAGTACAGGCGGGGAGAGATCTAAACGTGACGTGTTCATAGGTAGTAATTTAGGTCTTTGAACTAACTACATGTGACGCTGTATCCACCTAAGACCTTGGGAATAAACGAAACTCCATTAGCGTTAACTATTCATGAAGGTAGGATATCACCGTATCAAATGAACATTCCCGCTCCACTTGCCTAGACTTGACTAAGGAATTCAATATGTCGCTGCAATATATCTTAATCGCAATTGTTGTAGTTACGCTCCTCACACTCCCGCGCCATTTGTTGTGATTGTGCAATTTGTGCAGGGGTCATTCCTCGGGAAATTGAAACTCTCCATTTTTGTGCATTACTGTTTCCCTTGTCTGCCGCTAGATTGAACCACATATGTGCTCGTACATGGTCTTGTTCTACCCCTTGACCATTCGCATACATCCAACCAAGGGCATATTGTGCTGATGCTAACCCTTGCTCTGCCGCCAGTCGATACAATCTCGCTGCTTCTTCGTGGTCTTGGGTTACATCTTTGCTATTAAAAGACAGTAAGCCAAGGTTATATTGTGCAAGCGCATTCCCTTGTTCTACGGACATTCGATACCACTTCGCAGCTTCCTGATGATTTTGAATTACACCTTGGCCACCGGCGTACAGCAGACCAAGATTGTTTTGTGCAAATACGTTCCCTTGTTCTGCAGCCAAACGGTACCACTTAGCGGCTTCCGAATAGTCTTGATCTACACCTTGTCCACG
>JAZGCR010000111.1:0-7853 GCA_036477105.1 Nitrosomonadaceae bacterium
GTGGTCCACAATCACAATGTTGCCAAATCCTCGTAACCAGTCAGCGAATACCACCTGCCCACTAGCAATAGCTTTCACATTCTTACCGATAGACGAACGGATGAATAGACCCTTCCAGCTAACTCCTGCATCGGAGCGTGGGCCACCAAAACGATTAACGATTTCCCCGCGTATTGGCAAACTTAAGAGACCTTTTAGCGACGAGAACGCTTTGCCATTCACTGATGCATCAGGCAAACTATCGCTACTTAATATTGCGGCCCGATCTTTGTGCGAGCGTAGTTTGCGTTTGCCAATTTTTTCTACCAGGCGCGAGAGGCGCTTCTCATCACGCTTAAGTTTGCTAATTTTACGCCGCCTCTGGTCAACTTGTTTAGAAATACTCGTGAGCAGTTTTTTGTACTTAATTTTTTCCTGTACCAAAAGCTTCTTTTGCCCAGCTTGTTTTGCCTGAATTGAAGTAATCTCTGCGGTTTTCTTGTTACTTTCATGAACAATTGCCCGATGTTTCTCGAGGTTAACGCGCAAGGTATTGATGTCGTTCGCGCGTGCGCGGGAGAGATAACCGTAGTAATGCATTTCACGCGCAACCTGGTTGGGGTTCTGTTGATTGAGTAGCAATCTAAAATATTCATGTTGTCCACCAATGTATTGTTGGTAGAGTAGCTTGCTAAGATGCGTCTGTTGCACAATGATTTTATTCTTGATCAGATCAAGTGTTTTCTGTAACTGATTGAGCTTTTTCTTTACTTCGTATCGTTCGTGTATAAGGTCAGCCAGCTTGCGGCTAATTTTTCTGATGGCCTGTTCTGCTACACGAAGAGCACCTGATACTTCTGATTTTGATTCTTCCTTGTTTTCAATATCCTTTTGAAGGATTTCAATACGATCGCGTAGTTGTCCCAAGCCTTTTTTATTAGCTTCAGGGGCAGCGTAGAGTGCATGTGATAACATCAGAATGCATAGAAAAACGAGCTTAGGAAGTGTGTTCAACCACATATTAGCGAAAATTAATATGGTGGATTTCAATCGTGCCTTTACGTGGAAAAAATCATGCACCAACATGATAATATGGATCTTTTTGGAAGATGCGCAGATCTACAGAAATGCCTCTATCATTACATATCTGTTTGTATGCAAATAGCTCATGGATTAGTCAGTATCTTGCCCTGATTCGCTATTGCTTGCTTGGCTTTTTCAATCTCTGCTTGATCGCCCAAGTAATAATGTTGAATAGGCTTCAAATTATCGTCAAGCTCATAGACTAGTGGGATTCCAGTGGGAATATTGAGTTCCAGGATGTCTTGATTGGAGATATTATCAAGATACTTAACAAGCGCTCGTAGCGAATTGCCATGGGCAACGATGATGACACGTCGTCCGAATTGGATCACTGGAACGATGGTCTCACTCCAGTAAGGGAGGA
The DNA here is from genome assembly GCA_036477105.1 of Nitrosomonadaceae bacterium. GTDB lineage: Bacteria > Pseudomonadota > Gammaproteobacteria > Burkholderiales > Nitrosomonadaceae > BJGV01. The sequence goes on from JAZGCR010000111.1 coordinate 1,427, forward strand.
ACCTATCAACCGTGTCCTTAAGACATTCAGTCAGAGGAACGTCTCGCTTGGCTAAATTTTGGTAGCGTGGATCAAGTCCAGGATAGCGGGCGTCATCGAGAGTTAAAGCGGGCGGCTGAGTGTCATAGCTACGTCGCCAAATTAAGATTTGTTTTTCTCCATATTTGCTTGCAGTTTCAGCCTTATTCAAACCTTGTAGTGCTCCATAATGCCGCTCGTTAAGTCGCCATGAATGATGGATAGGAATCCACATTTGATCCATTTCATCCAGTGTGATCCACAGTGTGCGAATGGCACGCTTTAGTACAGAGGTAAAGGCAATATCAAATACAAAGCGTTCTTTTTGTAACAATCGGCCAGAATTTCTGGCTTCTTCCAACCCTTTTGACGACAAATCCACGTCTGTCCAACCGGTAAAGAGGTTTTCTTTATTAAAAACACTTTCTCCATGTCGCAGAAGAACAATTTTTTTCATATTTGCCTTTATAAAAAGGATGAGATTTTCTGTAGAGTAACTTGAAATACTATGATATTTTAGTGTATTTTGATTAACACTTCAGCATATCAGATAGATAGAGATAATTCGTAAAGTTATTTGTAAATTATCCAAACGAAGGAAGATAGTCAGTGACCGCTTCGTTAGTGCTTTGGTTTAGGTTGAATGGATTGAGCAGCAGTTCTCAACATTGAATCCCTTCCAACGCTACGCTAGAAGTCATGGCAAGCAGGAAAACTTACAGATCTGTCAGCAATTATCCTGGGGCTGAGCTTTAGCTTGAACAAGAGAGCCCCAGAGCATTCCAGTCTCTGATAAAATTAAAAGTTGAGAAAATGAAGGGGTATGAAATTGGCATTTGTGCAGAATAATATTGTGTTGATCATGATCGTCGTGGTGAGCGGTAGCTTCTTATTATGGGAATTGCTGTCACGACGCTCTGGCAGAGAGGTGGGTACACTAATAGCGGTGCAGCTTATCAATTACAAGGATGCGCTGGTACTGGATGTGCGGGAGGAAAGCGAATATGATGCAGGCCACATACCGAACTCTAAGCATATACCCGGAGACAAGATTAAGGATCGTATGCAGGAGCTGGAAAAATTCAAGGACAAACCGATAGTTGTTATATATAAAAGTGGTGTTCGTTCCGGGGCTGCAAGCACGACGTTACATACCCTTGGATTTTCCCATGTACATAATCTTACAGGTGGTATAGATACATGGAAGCAGGCAAATTTACCGATAGTGAAAAAATAAGCGCAAAAATATGACTAGAATAGTTATGTATTCCACTGGTTTTTGCCCATATTGCAAAATGGCGGAAAAGCTCTTACATTCCAAAGGTGTAGAAGAAATTAAAAAGATTCGTGTTGATTTGGAACCCGCTCGGCATATCGAAATGTTGGAGAAAACCGGGCGTCGTACCGTACCACAAATCTATATCGGCGAAACTCATGTCGGAGGTTACGACGATTTGGCCATGCTCAATCGAAACGATGAGTTAGTAAAACTGTTAGCGGTTTGAGTTTCTTGGTCCACTAATAAAGATGCGGATGTATTGTCTGAGATATTAAGCTAAGAGTTGCGCAAAAATGCGTATTTACGAAATGGATTCCACATTACACACTTATTTTTTGCGTTATTTTTTGTATTTATACCCTCAATATAGGATCTAATATGAAAGAACAGCAACAGCGTATTTTCAACATCGAGAAAATCTACGTCAAGGATTTGTCTTTAGAGATTTCCAATGCGCCGTTGGTTTTCCTTGATGCCGAAGCACCTAAAATTGATATGCAATTGCAGATTAATGATGAGTATATCAACGAGGGTATGTACGAAGTAGTGCTAACGGTAACCATCACTGCTAAGTCCAAGGATAAGACTATATTTTTGGTTGAAGTACTTCAGGCTGGAATTTTCCAGATACGTAATCTAGAAGAAGTAGAAATGGCTCCTATATTGAATATAGCCTGTCCCAATGTCCTATTTCCATACATGCGTGAAACTATTTCAGATATAGTCACGCGCGCTGGGTTTCCACCGGTAATTTTGAACCCAGTTAATTTCGAGGCACTCTACAACGAGAGCAAACAACAAGCTACGACAAACGGATCAGGACAAGTTACAAGCGGGCCAAAACAGTAGTGGGAGCGCTGATATTTGTGAGGGAGATATACTAAAATGAAGTACAACATATTCAAAGAAACTTTATTTCGACGATACCAGGTTCGTGCCACAGTGTTGGTTTTATTGCTGGGCCTACATGGACATGCTGTTGCTGCATTAGAGTATCTATCCATGGCTGATAATGCCGTGATTATGTACGACGCTCCTTCACTAAAGGCCGATAAATTATATGTAGCAAGCCGTTACTTGCCAGTGGAGGCGGTGGTGAAAGTTGCAGGGTGGGTCAAGGTGCGTGATAGTAGTGGTACTCTTGCCTGGGTTGAACAGAAAGCAGTAAGTGATAAACGCTTCGTGATCGTTATCGAATTACAGGCTGAGGTGTATCAGGCAGCAGATAGAAAATCTCCATTGGCATTCCAGGCCCAGAAAGATGTTATCTTGGAGTGGCTGGAGCCCTCCATAAATGGATGGATTAAGGTGCGCCATCGTGATGGGCAGAGTGGTTACGTTAAGACTACCCAGGTCTGGGGTTCATGAAAATAGCCATTTTAGGCGCAGGTGCTTGGGGCACCGCACTAGCTATTAGCCTTACAGTCAACTCTGATTCTCGCCACAAGATTATTTTATGGACCAAAGATCAGGATCATCTCGCTGAACTTGTTTTACAGCACACCAATCGACGATTCTTGCCAGATTTTCCACTGCCTGATTCTCTACAATTGACATCCGATCTTAATGTGGCCGTCGACGCTGAACTTGCGCTGATCGTTGTCCCTACTGCTGGATTACGCGAGATATTGCGCGCAATTATTGCATGTGGAAAAGCTGTGCCAGTAATCTGGGGAGGTAAGGGGTTTGAAGCGCAATCTGCCAAGCTGCCATATCAGGTCGCGCAGGAGGAATACGCTGGTGTAGCTCCTTATGGCGTATTGTCAGGGCCTAGCTTTGCTCAGGAGGTTGCTCAGGGATTACCCGCTGCCTTGACCTTGGCGTCGCACGATGAGGAATTCTCAAGAAATACTGCAGCACAATTACACACTTCCCGATTACGGGTCTATTCAAGCAACGATATTGTAGGTGTAGAAACAGGTGGGGCGATCAAAAACGTAATCACCATTGCTGCCGGTATTTCTGATGGTATGGGTTTAGGCTACAATGCTCGTGCAGCGTTGATTACAAGGGGACTTGCAGAAATTAGCCGATTGGGTTTGAAACTAGGCGGCAATATGGAAACCTTCATGGGACTAGCGGGGGTGGGTGATCTGATGCTTACCTGTACTGGGGATCTTTCACGAAATCGACAGGTGGGGCTGATGTTGGCAGCAGGTAAGTCGTTGCCAGATATTCTGCGGGAACTCGGGCACATTGCAGAAGGCGTTTATACGGCGAGAGAGGTGCTAAAGCTAAGTCAAGAACTGGATGTTGAGATGCCGATCACTCAGGCGGTATGCAGCATACTTCATGATGGAGTGTCGGCCAAGATGGCATTAGAGGGGTTACTCAATCGTGAACCGAAGACAGAAAGTCTTTAATTTCTTAATATGTAAAGCACGCACTCAAGCATGGTAGGCATAAGTTCTTCTTTCTCTCGATACACGTACAAAAGGCAACCCCTCCGGAAAAATATGCCTAATGTTTAATCAGTCATTAAATTATATTAAGTAAAAAATTGACAACATTAACTTAATCCCTGATGATTTTTTGCTCTTTGAATAATACACGACATAGAATGAATCAGTTACCATCTAGCCAAATAGGCAACATAACAAAAAAGAAGCCAGACCGCATAACCAATACAGCAATTACAAACTCGTCGTTCTGGAGTGTTGCTCAAATTGAAGCGTTGCTGGATTTGCCGTTCAATGATCTGATTTATCAAGCTCAGTTTGTCCATCGTCAGCATCACGATGCCAATACCATACAGTTATCTACGCTGATTTCGGTAAAGACAGGGGGCTGTTCCGAGGATTGTGGTTATTGCCCTCAGGCAGCACGTTACCATACTGGAATCGAAGACCAAGACATGCTATCGCTAGATGAGGTGGTTACAGCAGCGAAAGCAGCAAAAGAACAAGGCGCATCACGTTTTTGTATGGGCGCGGCTTGGCGTGGGCCTAAACAACGCGATATTGTAAAAATGACTGAAATCATAAGCGCAGTGAAGGCGCTGGGACTTGAAACTTGCGCCACACTAGGCATGTTGAAGCCGGGGCAGGCCGAGCAACTTAGTCAGGCTGGATTGGATTACTACAACCACAATCTTGATACGGCGCCGGAATTTTACGGTGAAGTCATCACGACTCGCGATTATCAGGATCGTCTTGATACGCTGGAGAAAGTACGCAGAGCAGGTATGTATGTATGCTGCGGTGGCATTGTTGGCTTGGGTGAGTCGCGTTATGCTCGTGCTGGACTGATTGCACAATTGGCGAATCTTGATCCTTACCCAGAATCAGTTCCCATTAACAATCTGGTACAAGTCGAAGGTACACCACTGTATGGCATGGAAGCGCTTGATCCGCTGGAATTTGTGCGCACCATCGCGGTAGCTCGAATCACCATGCCCAAGGCAATAGTAAGGCTATCTGCCGGTAGAAGAGAGATGTCTGAAGTAGTGCAGGCATTGTGTTTTCTTGCCGGTGCCAATTCGATTTTCTATGGTGATAAATTGCTCACTACTGGTAACCCTGAAGTAGAACAAGATAAAGTCTTGTTCAAAAAGCTGGGACTTCAATCGCTGTAGTCTAACAGCTAGAATGTGCTCAGATTCTACTACACGGTTACATAGCCGGGAAAGTAATGGGCTGTATCGACACCGCCTAACTTTGGAAGGGCCACAAGGAACTCATGTCTCGATAGCAGGACGTAAATATCTTTCGTTTTGTAGTAATGATTATCTTGGCCTTGCCAATCACCCCGAGTTGATTGAGGCAGTTTGTGAGGGTGCAATACGATATGGGGTAGGAGCGGGCGCCTCACATCTAATTACCGGCCATCATTCGTCTCATCATAGACTAGAAGAGGTACTAGCGAATTTCACAGGATTTCCTCGGGCGTTGTTATTTTCTTCTGGATACATGGCTAATGCTGGAGTAGTGACTGCGCTAGCTGGCCATGGTGATGCAGTATTCACTGACAGGCTCAATCACGCTTCTCTCAATGATGCTGCGTTGCTTTCACGTGCAAAATTGATTCGATATCCACACCTCGATTTCGTCGTCTTGGAACAACGGCTGGCTGTATCTCAGGCTAAGTGCAAGTTGGTGATGACCGATACGGTATTTAGCATGGATGGAGATATTGCACCAGTTGCCAAGCTAGTAGCATTGTGCGAAAAATACGGCGCCTGGCTGTTGCTCGATGACGCACATGGCTTCGGAGTACTAGGACAGCAGGGACGGGGAGTCGTTTCTCATTTCAATATCAGTTCACCGCGGATTATTTACATGGCGACCCTCGGTAAAGCAGCGGGCGTATCCGGCGCTTTCGTTGCTGGGCAAACGGAAATTATAGAAATACTGATTCAATATGCCCGTAGCTATATCTACACCACAGCCACGCCGCCGTTATTGTCTTATGCTGTAATGAAAAGCTTAGTGCTGATCGAACGGGAAGAGTGGCGGCGCAAGAAGCTGGTGCAACTCACTGAGCGACTAAAAAGTGAGCTGCAATCGCTGCGCTGGAAGCTATTGCTATCCGTTACTCCTATCCAACCCTTGATCATTGGAGGAAACAGCGAAGCCTTGCAGATCAGCAATGCATTACGAGAACGGGGTTTCCTGATACCAGCGATTCGTCCACCGACTGTACCGAAAGGTTCGGCGAGGTTACGAATTTCCTTATCTGCTTCACACAGCATAGAAGACGTCGAGCAGTTAGCAATGGTATTGCGCGAATTGGAAAAAATATGATGAATTGCTAAAAGGTGGGTAAAGAACAGAAATATGTAGAAAAAGCCAATACTGACAGTACGATTAGTTCGAAGCGTTATGTGGGAGTCAGATAATTATACGACGTAAACAGGTTTAGAGGATACCCAGGGCACGCATTGTCAGGTATAGCCGATGATTTGTCATAGTATTATTGTCAGATTACTGGGATGTTGATGGTCAGAAAAAAGGAACTGCAGAAAAAGAGAAAATCTTTTCGCCATTATAGTTTCGTTATTGTTTAGATTAAACTTCTGGTTGAAAAGGAGTCGTTCAATTTTCCATACTGGATTACGATTTTTCATTTCCACTCTCTCTTCCCCCTGTGTCTATTCAACTTTTAACAGGATGCGTTTTCGCAGTGACGGAA
>JAZGCR010000112.1:0-4672 GCA_036477105.1 Nitrosomonadaceae bacterium
GATAACGTTGGGTGCGGATGGATGGTGAGGCTGATGTCTTCCATATCTGTGCCCATTTCCAGTGCTAGAACAGTTTCAGAGATCAGTTCCCCTGCATTGACGCCAACCATACCTGCACCGAGTAAGCGATGGGTATTCCTATCTAGCAGTAATTTGGTCATACCCTCATCGCGTCCCATTGAAATCGCGCGACCACTGGCCGCCCAAGGGAAGCTAGTCTTTTCATAATCAATACCTTGTTTTTTTGCTTCGGTTTCGGTTAAACCCATCCAGGCAATTTCTGGGTCTGTGTAAGCCACAGAAGGGATGGTGCGGGCGTCAAATGCAGCTTTTTGTCCCGCGATGATTTCTGCAGCAAGCCTACCCTCATACGTAGCCTTATGAGCTAGCATGGGTTCGCCCACAATATCGCCAATACCAAAAATATGTGGCACGTTAGTGCGTAGCAGTTTGTCCACCGGAATAAAGCCGTGCTTAGTAACATTGATGCCGGCATTTTCTGCGTCGATATCGTGTCCATTGGGACAACGCCCAACTGCCATTAGAATTCGGTCGTAAATTTGTGCCTCGGGAGATTTCTCTCCTTCAAAGGTGACTCTCAATCCGCTTTTTTGTGCCTTGATTTCAGTAACTTTAGTTTTGAGATAAATTGCTTCATAACGTTTCTGCATACGTTTGTACAGCGGTTTGATGAGGTCTGCATCAACACCGGGAATCAATTGATCCATCGACTCTACTACGCTGATTTTACAACCAAGCGCGTCATAAACCGTTGCCATTTCCAGACCAATGACACCACCGCCAATGATCAGCATGCGTTCGGGGATATCCTCCAGTTTTAGCGCACCTGTAGAATCCATAATGCGCGGATCATTTTGGAGAAGACCGGGAATACGTGTCACACTCGATCCTGCGGCAACTATGCAGTATTCGAATGAAACAGTTTTCTCGCCATTGGGAGTTTTCACTAGAATCATGTTGGGCGTGGTGAACTTTCCCGTGCCTTGCATTACCTCTACTTTGCGTTGCCTTGCTAACCCCGTCAATCCCTTGGTGAGCTTTCCAATGATCGACTCTTTCCATCTTCGCAGCTTGTTTATTTCGATCTTAGGTGTACCGAAAGTGACACCTAGATGTTCGGTTTCTTCCGCCTCGGTGACGACTTTTGCCACATGTAACAGTGCTTTGGAAGGAATACAGCCAACGTTGAGGCACACGCCCCCAAGTACTGGATAGCGTTCGATTAATACTACGCTCTTACCGAGATCAGCAGCGCGGAATGCGGCAGTATAGCCGCCTGGTCCTGCACCCAGCACCACCACGTCAGCGTGAACGTCACCGAGTGGAACAGGGTCGGAGCAAATGCGAGCCGAAATTGAATTAGCTGCAGTGGGTGAGGCATACTTTGTTTCAACTTCTTTTTCGGGAGAGGGCGGGGGAGCAGCCGACTCGGGCACTGTTTCTAATGTGAGTATTAGCGATCCTTCCGAAACTTTGTCACCTATCTTGACCTTAATTTCCTTTACTACGCCGGCATCGGGTGCGGGGACCTCCATTGTCGCTTTATCGGTTTCTAATGTGATGAGCGGCGTTTCCTTTTCCACCGTATCACCTGGTTGTACCAGCAGCTCAATAACAGGAATGTCTTTGAAGTCGCCAACATCAGGGATTTTGATTTCGATCAGTTGAGTCATAGGCATCACTTTAAAACAAAATTTTGTCGCAATACTTTGTTGCTCACTATCGTTTCCTTATATATCAGACCATACACCATGCCGACATTCGTTGATTGCGCCAAGAGTTAGCAAATAAGCCTGCCTAGAAATTTAATTTCCTCGAGGCATCCCACATGAGAGCTTTTTCTTTCTGAATGACATCAGAGTGATTTATTGCCGAATCTGGCCATCGCCCAACACGATAAATTTTTGGCTGGTCAACCCCTCTAGCCCCACTGGGCCGCGAGCATGGAATTTGTCGGTAGAGATACCGATTTCAGCACCCAGTCCGTACTCGAAGCCGTCGGCAAATCGGGTGGAAGTATTTACCATTACCGAGCTGGAATCTACTTCCCGTAGGAAACGGCGGGCGCGAGAGTAGTCCTCAGTAACGATAGAATCGGTATGTTGCGATCCGTATATATTTATGTGCTCGATGGCTTGATCGAAACTATTTACCACCCGCACACTTAAAATTGGCGCGAGATACTCGGTTCGCCAATCTTCTTCTGTAGCCTCCTTCATTTTTTTTACAATAGCGCAGGAAGCCTTGTCTCCTCGCAATTCTACGCCTTTGTCGAGATAAATTTTGCACAAGGGTGGCAGTATTTCCCGTGCAATCTTCTCATGTACTAACAGGGTTTCCATGGTATTGCAGGTGCCGTAGCGTTGAGTTTTGGCGTTGTCAGCTATGCGGATAGATTTATCCAGATTAGCCCCATCATCTATGTATACATGGCATATACCGTGCAGATGTTTGATGACCGGGATACATGCTTCATCGGAGATACGCTTGATCAGTTCCTTGCCCCCACGTGGGATAATTACATCGACGAACTCTTTCATAGTAATAAGCTCGCCTACAGCTGCGCGGTCAGTAGTCTCAATCACTTGTACTACGTTTTCAGGCAGACTAGCGGCCTTCAAGCCTTCTTTTACGCAAGTGGCGATAGCCTGATTGCAATGGATTGCTTCCGAACCACCGCGCAATATCGCTGCATTACCTGCTTTGATACACAGCCCGGCAGCGTCGGCTGTAACATTGGGACGTGCTTCGTAAATAATGCCAACTACTCCTAACGGCACTCGCATTTTTCCAACTTGGATCCCAGAAGGACGGTAATTTAGATCGCTGATTTCCCCAATGGGGTCAGCAAGTGCGGTGATTTGCAACAAGCCCTCTACCATGCTGGCAACGCCTTTGGGGGTAAGTGTCAAGCGGTCTATCAAGACTGAATCTAATCCCTTGGCCTTTGCTTCTTCCAGATCAATGGTGTTAGCAGCCAATAATTTCTGTTCGTTGCGTTTGATATCTGCTGCTATTGCGGTGAGCGCCCGGTTTTTGGGAGCGGTTTCAACTCTTGCCATCATACGAGATGCAGAACGGGCTTCACGACCAACTGCCTGCATGTAGGTTTTAATGTCTACAATATCCATATCGTAGTTCCAAGGCATCCAATAAATCTGCAGATAGTTGTATTTTAACGCCGATATGCTGCTGTTGATACAGTTTAGCAAATCAGGCTAACCCACATATATTGCTATAGTGTAGTAAGCCAGAGATAGTGGACAAAGGAGCTATAATAAAAATATAAGGAAAATGTGTTTAAAAACGAACAAATCGACGTCATACAGGTGCGTGGAGAGCATATTTATTTATCTGTAACAACGAGCAATGCAGCATTGAAACACTCTAGTCATTTTATATTATTGAGGTTATTGTTGCATTTAGCTAGTGCTTGTTGAAAGTAAAGCGTAATCCCAGTTGCAGAAATTCGTCCCAGGTGTCTCCCTTTGCGACACCTTTATTGATCTTGTCAATTTTTGCGGCATGCAACAATGCGTGTACCAGCGGTTTAAGACCGAGTCGTCTGGCGGCACCTTCCATTACCTTCTGACGGATTCCCCATACTTTAGCTTCATTCATCAATTGTGTCAGCGGTCTGCCCGAATCCAGCCCTTTGCGAAGAATGATCAATGAGCGAATCTGTGTTGCCAGTATTGTCAGAATAAATGGCACTGCTGTACCCTCGTCTTGTAATCCTTTCAGTACGAGAGTGTAACGGGTGATGTCTCCTGTCACCATCGCATCCGACAATTTAAAAATGTCATATCGTGCTACTTCCAACACTGCGTCTTTTACCTGAGTAAATGATAATATACCTGGCGGATAGAGTAGCGCGAGTTTCTTAATTTCCTGATTAGCTGCAAGCAGATTTCCTTCTACTTTCTCAGCTAAAAATTGCAAAGTGTTTGGGTCGGTTCTCTGCTCCTGCATACTTAGGCGCTGACCAATCCAAATTGGAAGCTGTTCACGTTCCACCAAAGAAACTGGGATCATAGACCCGATATTTTCAAGTACCTTGAACCACCTCGTCGCCTGCCCTTGCTTATCGATTCTGGGCAGGGTAACGAGAGTGATAGTATCTGACGGCAGTGAACAGCAATACTCCTCGATAGCCGCACTGCCTTCTTTTCCAGGCTTGCCAGAAGGAATACGCAGATCCATCACCCGTCGCTCACCAAACAGCGACAAACTGTTACTGCTCATTCGTAGGTCCGATCTGTTGAATTGATTGTCTATTGTAAAAATTTTGCGTTCGACATAACCAGTCTGGCGTGCCTTAGTGCGAATCAAGTCAGCGGCCTCGATAACCAGCAGTAATTCATCCCCGAATACGGTATAAAGCGGTAAAAGTTGCTTTTGGAGATGCTGGGAAAGCTGGGTTGGATAGATGCGCATAGCTAGCATTTGCCGTAAAGAATTTATTCCAATGCCATCTTTAAGGTATACAGAGGTTCTAGATTTCGATTATTTTCTCTTGAACAAGATATTACTGATGTTGTACTTTCGCCAATCGTCGCATGGTCTGCTGGATAGCATCGCTACGCATCTCCCTGACAAGCATCCTCTCCTCTGCTTGTTTAGCTAGAACCTGCGCATTTGAAAATGGGAT
>JAZGCR010000113.1:0-6418 GCA_036477105.1 Nitrosomonadaceae bacterium
ATCACTACGTCCTGCCAGTAAGCCCTGCAAACCAAAACCCAATGGCATCGTCTGAATTTCCTTGGCATAAGTAGGACTTACGGTAGTGATGTGATCGGAGTAATAGAGTCCAGCCTTAAGAAACGACATGTTGCCATAGTATTCAATACCACTGATGTTATAGCTGGTGGCGGGTAAACCTAATCGAGTTAGGGTACTAGGTGGAAACACGCCCTGAAAAGCGAGATTGTGTACTGACATCAATGACACTACTTTTCTTCCTTGATAAAAATGCAGGTATGCTGGAGTAAGGCCACTTTGCCAATCGTTGCAATGAACAATATTAGGACGCCAGATGAGAGGGCTAGCATCGCTAGCTAGAATTGCACCGATTTTTGAAAGAAGGCCAAAACGCAGCGCGTTATCTGGCCAGTCCTGTCCAGCTGTATCTGTGTATGGTCCACCATTGCGCCGATAAAGGCTGGGGCAATCAATGACGAATATGGGAACACCCTTAGATATGCCCTTACCTGCTGGCAATCTCGCCGACCATAGCACAAACGGTGGAAAATGAGAGAGATCAGAAAACCCCGCAACCTTACGCTTGTATCGTAATCCTGCAAGTACTTTCGGATAGCCAGGAATCAACAGGCGAACATCCACGCCCAATTCTCGTAGTGCTGTTGGTAACGCTGCACTTACATCACCTAGACCACCAGTCTTGATTAGAGGATAGACCTCGGATGTAATGAATAGAACACCTAGATCTCGACTTAACGGGGTGGGCAGCATGGGTGAGCAATCGTATGTATATTTTTCGTGTAAATTTTCTTGATGTCATAAAAGTTGAAAGGCTTGTATAAACTACCCTCTCTGTACTTTTCCCATAAAGCAATATAACGTACCGGGATCTGTCTCCATATACTTCTACTGTTACTGATTCACCTTGAAATAATTCATTAGTCCGTTTGTGGAAGAATCATGGGATGTTATCTGTCCATCCTGCTCTAGTTCGTCTAAAATCTTCCCAGCCAGCTGTTTTCCAAGTTCTACTCCCCATTGATCGAATGGATTCACGTTCCAAATCACACTTTGTACAAATACCTTATGTTCATAAAGCGCAATGAGTGAACCCAATGTTTTTGGATCCAGTTGCTTAAACAAAATGGAAGTGGTGGGACGGTCTCCGGGAAAAACCTTGTGCGGTATTATTTTCTTGAACGATTCTGCTGCTATGTTATTCATTGACGATTCCACTTCAATCTCAGCGCAGACTTCACTCTTGCTTTTGCCACGCATCATTGCCTCAGTTTGAGCAAAAAAATTAGCTAGCAACAAGCGGTGATGATCACCGATAGGGTTGTGGCTTATGCAGGGGACCAGAAAATCCGCTGGAATGATTTGCGTTCCTTGGTGTAGTAATTGGTAAAAAGCATGCTGGCCGTTGGTTCCCGATTCGCCCCACACTGCAGTTCCGGTACTATAATCTACTTCATTACCGTTACGATCTATGCGCTTACCATTACTCTCCATCTCCAGCTGTTGCAGGTAGGCTGGAAAGCGGTGTAAAGACTGGTCGTAAGGTAGAACTGCATGAGATCTGGTACCAAAAAAGTTGATTTGCCAGATTCCGATGAGACCGAGCATAACCGGCAGATTCTTTTCCAGAGGAGTAGTAAGAAAATGCTGATCCATTTCTTTTGCTCCCGTGAGCAACGAATAAAAATTCTCCATGCCGATCGCAAGCGCAATCGGCAAACCAATTGCTGACCATAATGAATAACGCCCACCCACCCAATCCCAGAACTCAAACATATTGTCAGAATCGATGCCGAATTTCTCCACCTCCACACGGTTAGTAGAAACCGCAACAAAATGGCCGGCAACATCTTTTTCAATGCCACCATGAGCGAGAAACCATTCACGTGCAGCACGCGCATTAGCTATGGTTTCCTGTGTGGTAAAAGTCTTCGAGGCAATAATAAATAGCGTAGTTGCTGGATTCAATCTTCGTAAAATTGAATCCAGCTGAGTGCCATCAATATTCGAAACGAAGTGCGGAATAATATGATTCGAGCTATAAGGCTTAAGTGCTTCGGTCACCATCACTGGCCCTAAGTCAGAGCCGCCGATGCCGATATTGACTACGTCAGTGAAGAGATGGCCTAAGTAACCCCTAAGTTTCCCGTCCCGTACGGAAGTCGAAAATTGCTCCATCTGTGTTAATACGCGCCTGACATCGGGCATGATATCTACGCCATCTAACATCACTGGACGTTCCCCTCGCAATGCGCTATGAAGAGCGGCATGGTTCTCTGTGTTATTTATCTTCTCTCCTCGAAACATCCGAGCAATCCAGTCCTCCAGCCCTTGCTGGCGGGCAAGTATTAACAACAAGCTAATTGTCTCATGGCAAACGGGATGCTTAGAATAGTCCATCAAAATATCGTTGAATTTTAACGAGAACCTATTAAAGCGTTGGGAGTCCAGAGCAAACAATTCGCGTAAATGCTGTTGTGCCATCAACGACTGATGCGCTTGTAAAGCAAGCCAGGCAGAGGATAAAGTTAATGTAGACATATCTCTTCGTACTTAACCATGAAAAGCTACTTCGGCAAAAGCACCCAAATACTGCTGTGATGTCGGATCTGCTTTCTATTACACATAGATTCTAACATATTGTTCTCAATACAGAATTCCATAATTTCCGTTACACTCATAATCCTTCCTTGGCTCTCCTAGCCCACAGCAGAAAGAGTATACCCTGCAGTATTTCGTGCCGCTCGGGAATACTGCCCAAAAGAGTACACGTCATTGAATCAAAACCCCTTGCCCACTTAGTAAAATTGTTTGGAACACGTGAACAAAACGCCTGAACGAAACAACACTCTTGCTCCAGGTGAGGACTAAGACAAGTGGAATGGCTAGACAGCTGTTTCGTTAGTATTGCTTCTTGGAGTAAATTAACTTTGACGGACATGCAAGATTTTGTTGGGTTAGATCGCATATAACGAATTATAACTTGCTTAAGACTGTTCATTCAGATCAAGTGCACTAGTAAAAAATGGCATAATGGTCCAATATAAACAAATAAAATGAGGTACGACCATGGAAGAAACAGAATGTATCCATACAAGTTCTTTCCCGATAAAAGATGAAATAAATCCACTTTTTCACAATGACCTTACACGAGGTGCTATAGCCCTGATACTGGCAGGTGGTCGTGGCAGTCGCTTGCAGCAGCTTACTGACTGGCGAGCGAAACCAGCGGTACCATTCGGAGGCAAGTTTCGCATCATTGATTTTACTCTTTCCAACTGTGTCAATTCTGGTATTCGACGTATCGGAGTTGCCACCCAATACAAGGCGCAAAGTCTGGTTCGTCATATCCAATACGGATGGAGCTTTCTCGATGGACGCTTCAAGGAATTCGTCGAATTACTACCGGCACAGCAGATGACAGGGGAAGTTTGGTACCAAGGAACTGCTGATGCAGTGTTTCAGAACATCGATATCTTGCGCCGCCACAATCCGAGCTATGTACTGATTCTAGGTGGCGATCACGTCTACAAAATGAATTACAGCAAGCTACTAGCCGATCATGTTAAGAAATCTGCTGACATGACTGTGGCTTGCCTGACCATCCCGCTAGAAGAAACAAGTGAATTTGGCATCATGAGTGTCAATGATGAATGGCGCATCACCAGTTTTACCGAAAAACCCAAACCAGAGAATGCCACATCCGTTCCCGGTCAACCGGGACAAGCACTTGCCAGCATGGGCATCTATGTGTTCAACGCATCGTTTCTTTTCGAGCAATTGATTCGTGACCATGACGAATACGACTCATCTCACGATTTCGCCAAGGATCTGATCCCTTATCAGGTGCCTCGCTATCGGGTATTTGCTCACCGTTTCCTTGACAGTTGCGTCAATATAGCCTCCTCGGGAGTACCGTACTGGAGAGATGTAGGTACAGTAGATGCCTATTGGGAAGCTAATATTGACCTCACCACTATGATTCCAGATCTCAACCTATACGATGAGGATTGGCCCATCTGGACACACCAGGAACAGTTGCCTCCTGCCAAGTTTGTATTTGATAACGAGGACCGAAAAGGTCAGGCGCTGGATTCGATGGTATCCGGTGGTTGTATTATTAGTGGTTCAACGGTGCGTCGCTCTCTGCTATTTTCCAACGTACACGTACACAGCTACAGCAATATCGAGGACTCGGTGATACTTCCCAACGTAGATATTGGCCGAAATGTACGCTTCAAGCGAGTAGTAGTGGACAAAAACTGTGTTATTCCTGAAGGATTGACTGTAGGGCTCGATCGGGAAGAAGATCGCAAGCGATTTTATGTCACCGATAAAGGCATTACACTCATTACCCCAGAAATGTTAGGGCAAATTTTGCATTATGTTAGATGAACAGAAAGCAATCGGTTTAAGGTCAAACATGGTATGCACAGCAAATAATTTGCGGTAATAAACACCGTTTGGTTAGGCTTCTACCGGCAATACAGCTACCGAACCTGCCCTGCTGGAGAATATGCATGAGCCGGATTACGACAATTAGAAGAACGGCAAAACTACACAACAGCAGTGGATATATCTACTTGTCATCAAAAGTTACAGTGAAATGTTCTTTATCGCAAACATTGGTATAGAAGTTTAGCGTCCACTAGTAACTGCGGTAATTAGTGGCATCTTGTACTCAGCTACACCGACTCTGATCGAATTACCGAAACTATATCGATTACTCCATGGACGAGATACAGATGGAGAAATCTAGTTTTCGTGACGTAGGATATTAGAAACAAGAGTATGAAAAACCTGCTTTGGATCTGACGCATCACTGGGATTCAGCTCTGCCGCAGCGCATTTATCGTCAGTTATTTCATTGCAAAATTGGCAGTAGTTATGCCAATCCTTATTGTAGGTGGGTATACGCTCTTGAGGAACAAGAAATCTGAACTCTTCTACCACCTCTTGCATCGCAGGTAACCTATCACGCAAGTACACGCCGATATCTTTAGGCCAGTTAGCAGGCTCTGGATACAAACCAGATAATATATAATGGATAGACAAACGAAAATTGTTGGCAGCGGTAGCACGGTTTTTTCGGATGAATAGTTCATAAATTCCAGCACAAGTAATGATCACTGCAAGTAAAACTAAAGGCCACATCGGTAATTGGGTGAAATACCCGGATATTTGGTTGAGATATTCGTCCATATTCTTCTCTGCTATCTAATTGATGCTACTGGGAATGTGAAAAAAGTTGGATTACCCCTCTATTTTCCTCTTATTTTCTATTTTTTTCTTCTCTATTTTTCTCTACTAAATTTTGCTTCTGGCAACAAGCGATGACAAATGAACCTTGAATCTGTCATAGTTAAAATAAAGGTAAAATTAGGGGATTTTTCTCCCTCTTAAAAACATGTATGTCTTTTTGGCTCACACCGAACTCATTTTTTCCTCCCTTAGAAGACGCGCTTGTTGAGCCAAACGGTCTGCTCGCTGCTGGTGGAGATCTCTCGCCAGGACGCCTGATCGAAGCTTATCGCAGTGGAATTTTTCCTTGGTTCAATGAAAACGAACCTATTTTATGGTGGAGTCCCGATCCACGTATGGTTCTGTTTCCCAGTGAACTTAGAATTTCTCGTTCGTTAAATAAAATTTTGAGGAATAGTAATTACGAAGTCCGTGTAGACAGCGCTTTCAGCCAAGTCATACAGGCTTGCGCCGCACCACGCAAGGGACGATCTGGTACCTGGATACACTCGGACATGGTTTCAGCCTATACAGAACTACATGAAATGGGGTTGGCTCATTCAGTAGAAACTTGGGTGGGTGGTGAACTAATAGGTGGCCTATACGGTATCGCTCAGGGAAAAATGTTCTTCGGCGAATCGATGTTTTCCCGAATTCATGATGCTTCTAAAATCGCATTTGTGCATCTGGTAAAACAGTTGGAACAATGGAACTTCAATATGATTGACTGCCAGATGAGAACCGCCCACCTTGCTTCATTTGGGGCACGGGAAATCCCTCGTAAGGAATTTAGTCAAAGACTAAAAGAGTTGGTAAACTACCCCAATCAAATCGAGAAATGGCAATTCGATAATGAACCTATTAAATGATTTCCCTTCATCGATACTGCAGTTCTACACCACTGCATCTTATCCTTGCAGCTACCTGCCAGATAAATTGGCTCGCTCCCAGGTGGCGACGCCCAGTCACCTAATAGATACACACGCCTACGGAGAATTGGTACAGACTGGTTTTCGTCGCAGTGGTACATTCACCTACCGTCCCCATTGTGATCACTGCAGTGCCTGCGTTCCAGTACGTGTCATCGTTAATGATTTTTCCCCTAGCCATACTCAGCGTCGCGTCTGGAAACGCCACCAAAAGCTAATCGCTACGCAGC
>JAZGCR010000114.1:0-5965 GCA_036477105.1 Nitrosomonadaceae bacterium
CTATGCTTACCCCTGCTTCTGCCATCATTTGCAGGTCATTGGCACCATCACCGATGGCAATTAACTGATCTCGTCTTAAACCCAGTTCGTTTCGAACACGTTTTAGCGCTTCGGCTTTTCCCTGCGCGCCTACGATCTCTCCCACCAACCTGCCAGTGAGTTTACCATCCACAATCTCGAGCGTATTGGCAGCAGCATAATCTAGTCCCAACCTTTCTTTTAATCTGTCAGTGAAAAAGGTGAACCCACCCGAAATAAGCATCGTTCTGATGCCTACAGTTTTCATCCGTTTCAGCATCTTTTCAGCACCAGGATTTAATTTCAGTCTTTCGTCATAAACCCTGTGTAACATACTCTGATCCAGGCCTTGAAGTAGCGCCACGCGGCGTTTGAGACCTTCAGAAAAATTAACTTCACCACACATTGCTTTGGCAGTAATTTCTGCCACCTGTGCCTTGATACCATACATATCAGCAATCTCATCTATGGACTCAATGCCAACAAGGGTTGAATCCATATCCACTGCCGCTAGACTAAAACTGGCAAGCTTTACTGATTGCTCCACAAAGGCGAAATCAAGTCTAGCATCGAGACAATACATCGGTATGTTGTCCTGCTGGCAAGCACCTACTAGTCGAAATGCCTGCCCGGTAATGCGTTCTATGCGGCTTGCACCGGAGAGCTTTGCAAGCTCCCTTAGGTCACTAGTCTCAATCTCGATCCCCTGGATAATGACGTCCATACCGTAGGTTCCTTCAGAATAAGCGCAATGATTTTAGCTGAATCCACTGGTACAACAAGAATAAACTTCATTTGGATTGTGACGTCACATTCCGGATAGTTCCTGAACACGGTCAATTTACTGGGTCCTCGATCCGCTTAACTCTTCAATCAAACTCTTTATTCGTACTACTCGCTCCGTAATGCCCTCGATTTGTACCTGTATTCTTAAGCGGTCAGGACCAGAAAGTTTATATTCACTGTTATGCTGAATAAGCTCAATGATTTTAACCGCATCCACCTTAGGGCTGGGAACAAATTGTATTAGTATATTTTCAGCAGTAGCATCTATGCGCGAGATACCTAAGGGCCTTGCTGCAATGCGTAGGCGATGGCATTCCAACAATGTTCTGACTGGATCGGGGAAAAGACCAAAACGGTCAACTAGTTCCTGCTGCATGTCATCTAACTGATCGCTGTTTTCGCAATTGGCCATACGCTTATACAACACTAGCCGCTCGTGTATATCATTGCAATAGTCATCCGGAAGCAAGGAGGATGCGTGTAGATTGATTTCGGTGGTGACGCCTAGTGGGTGTTGCATATCTGGTTCACGTCCCTCTTTCAGCGATTTTACGGCAGCATCTAACAGGGTGCTGTAGAGATTGAAGCCAACCTCATGCATCTCACCGCTTTGCGATTCGCCTAGCACTTCTCCTGCGCCGCGAATTTCTAGATCATGCATGGCGAGATAATACCCTGCGCCTAATCCCTCCATCGTCTGGATAGCATCAATACGTTTCTTGGCTTGTGTCCCCAGAGCCTCTTCTTCTGGGACAAGCAAATATGCATATGCTTGGTGGTGGGAACGACCGACCCGCCCACGTAGCTGGTGCAATTGGGCAAGACCAAATTTATCTGCACGGTCAATGATAATAGTATTGGCGCTAGGAACATCAATCCCGGTCTCGATGATAGTAGTACAAAGCAGCATATTGAATTGCTGTCGATAAAAATCCCGCATTACATGTTCTAGATCACGCTCGCGCATCTGTCCATGGGCAATATAAATGCGTACTTCGGGCAACAGTCGTGTAAGCCTGTCGTACGCAGACTGGATAGTTCCCACGTCATTATGCAAATAATAAATCTGTCCGCCACGCTTCAATTCTCGCAAGCATGCCTCTCGAATGACTCCCTTAGAGAAACGGCTAACGAAAGTTTTGATAGCAAGCCGCCGCTGTGGTGCAGTGGTAATCACTGAGAAATCACGCAAACCTTCTAGTGACATGGCAAGTGTGCGAGGAATCGGTGTGGCGGTTAGCGTCAACACATCTATTTCAGAACGAAGGTTTTTGAGCTGATCTTTCTGGCGTACGCCAAATCGATGTTCTTCATCAATAATAACCAATCCCAGATTTTTGAACTGCACACCCTTCTGAATCAGTTTGTGAGTCCCAATAACGATATCTATGCTTCCTTCAGCTAATCCTTCCAGTACCTGAACTTGTTCTTTGGCTGAGCGAAAGCGTGACATCTTCGCTATTTTTACCGGCCATTGGTCGGCAATCAAGCCGAAACGATCAGAAAAGTTATGGAAGTGCTGTTCTGCTAGTAACGTAGTAGGTACAAGTACCACGACCTGTTTACCATCAGCAACGGCAACGAAAGCTGCTCGCATTGCCACTTCCGTCTTGCCGAAACCCACGTCTCCGCAGATCAGTCGGTCCATCGGCTTACTCGAAATCAAATCCTTGATCACTGCATGGATAGCAGATGCCTGATCGGGCGTCTCCTCGAATCCAAAACCTTCGGTGAAGGCTTCGTAATCATGCTGCCTGAATCCAAACGCATGACCCAAGCGAGTAGCCCGATGTGCATATAAATTTAGCAGTTCTGCAGCCGTATCACGTATTTGCTGCATTGCTTTACGCTTGGCCTTGTCCCATTGACTACTACCGAGTTTGTGCAGTGGAGCTGCTTCTGGTGCCGCACCACTATATCGGCCAATAAGATGTAGTTGCGAAACAGGTACATAAAGTTTATCGCCACCATCGTATTCAAGCGATAGAAACTCACTCAGTTGCCCATGGTAGCCATCTCCTAGATCCATGTTCACCAAGCCAGAATAACGACCAATGCCATGTTGTTCGTGCACCACTGGTTCGCCGAGCTGTATTTCAGACAGATCGCGCAGCATCGTATCTGCCACAGACGTTATATTGCGCGATTCACGCTCACGCCCCTTATACAAGGGCATGGCATAAAGTTCGCTCTCAGTGATAAAGGCGAACCCTTCTCTGGTTAGAATAAAGCCTTTGTGCAGTGGAGATACACTAAGCATAAAAGATTTCGTACTTGCTAAGAATTGAGCATAGTCGTTACAACATTCGGGAAACAAACCATATTGCTTCAAATAGTCAATGATTAATTCTCGTCTCCCTAGACTCTCCACTAAAAGCAACACGCGCTTACCAGACAAGGTGAATTCAGCAATAAATGCGGCAAGTTTTTCTGTAGGATTGATGGCGCGACGGTTAATCTGGATAAGCGGTAGGCCACTGGTAAAATCTTGAATTTTGGGTTTTGACTTCTGAATTTCAGGTTGAATCTTGATTCGTGGATATGGTTTGAGTGCTTCGAAGAATTCTTCTGTCGTGAGAAACAAATCTCCTGGTGGCAGCAGAGGTCGGTCGTTGTCACCACGTAACAACTGATAGCGCGACAGAGTATCACGCCAGAAACTTTCTATTTCTGAATGAATGTCGTGATGCAAGCATAGCAACATGGAACTTGGCAAGTAATCAAATAACGTGGCAGTCTGCTCGAAAAATAATGGCAGATAGTATTCAATACCTGCAGGTGCAACGCCTTTACCTACATCTTTGTAAATACGGCTCCTTGATGGATTACCCTCGAATTTCTCACGGAAATTACCACGAAAACGAGCGCGGCCATCCTCATCAAACGGAAATTCACGAGCCGGCAGTAGTCGTATTTCGTTGACCGGATAGATGCTTCTCTGCGTATCTACGTCAAAAGTACGAATAGATTCTATTTCATTATCCATTCGGTCAATGCGGTAGGGTAGTGGACTACCCATTGGAAATAAGTCGATCAATCCGCCACGTATACTATATTCGCCTGGCGAGAGTACTTGGGTCACATGGGTGTAACCTGCCAGAGTCATCTGGCTACGTAATAATTCCAAAATAAGCTTCTCTCCCTGTTTAATAAAAAAAGTATGTGCAGCAAGATACTCCCGCGGTGACATGCGATAAAGTGCAGTGGTGACAGGGACGATCAGTACATCACAGGCGCCTCTCATGACTTGGTAAAGTGTAGCAAGCCGCTCGGAAATTAAGTCATGGTGGGGCGAGAAAGTATCGTAAGGGAGTGTTTCCCAATCGGGTAACAGATGAATTTTCAGCTCAGGCGAGAAAAAAGGAATTTCTTCCAGTAGTCGTTGCGCCGCTAACGCGCTCGACGCAATGATGACGATAGGCTTTGCCTGTTGCGCCATCTTGGCGAGAACAAAAGCATCTCCAGAGCCATCAAAATGAGAATAGTGGGTTATTGAACCAGGTATGGGAGCGATAAACTTGAATTGCATTTGATCTCATAATAAATGGGTAGTTGAAACGACAAGCTCCAACGTTTACATTTGAATTTGAACATTATATGTCAGTTCTCTATGTGCGTTCTTTTGTCAATTGACATTGGAACTTCTATAGCTCCATGTAAGCTAAAATTTACTCTCAACATGTCAATCGTCAAACTGGAGCCCAATAATCTAGTGTGAGTTGCAGGGTAGTATTACCTCTGTACTCGTTAATTTGAAGGCGATAAACGGCATCAATCGTTTCAGGAAGAGAGTCGTGGTAAAAAAACAGCATCGCATCATAAAGGCGGCCTAGCTTTTGTTTTCTGGTACTTGAAACATGTTTTCTCAACTTTAATTTTAGGTGCTTTTCACCAACCACGCGCTGATTTTCCACGCTGAAACGGGCGTTGAATGCAGGATAGGGGAAACCTTGCCCCCATGCCTGCTCCGTAAGGTGCTGCGCCAATTCCAGATTCATTTCGGACTCGCTCAAATCGCCGTCTGTCTCTATGATCTGCATGAGATCTGCAGGGGTGAGTTGTGCTTGGGCAGTTTGCTCGAAAGCATCGCGGAATTTACCAAAATCACTTGTGCGCACAGTCAAACCTGCTGCTGCTGCATGGCCACCATATTTAAGCAGCAAGCCAGGATAGCGTTTAGAAACCACATCCAATGCATCTCGTAGATGGAATCCTGGAATGGATCGTCCCGAGCCTTTTATTTCATCAGCGGTACCAGGAGCAAACGCGATCACCGGACGGTGGAATTTGTCTTTAATGCGAGATGCAAGGATACCAATCACACCCTGGTGCCAGCTGGGATCAAACAAACTTATGCTTCGGGGGATTTGATCGTTTTGTCTTAAACCTTGGACCATAAGAACCTTCTCTAGCATAACTCGCGCGCTGTCCTGCATGTCTGCCTCGATTTCTCGGCGCTGACAGTTGAGTGCCTCAAGCTGCAAGGCGATCTGTATGGCATGAGACTCATCATCAGTAATGAGGCATTCAATACCAAGCGCCATATCATCGAGTCGTCCTGCTGCGTTCAATCTTGGACCCAGCATAAATCCCAGTTCGTAGGTAGATACCTGTCGTAAATCTCGCCGCACCACATAAAGTAAAGCACTTATACCCGCGCAGCTACGACCATTACGGATGCGATACAAACCTTGCTGTACTAAAATGCGGTTATTGTCGTCGAGCCTTACCACATCAGCCACTGTGCCCAGCGCCACTAGATCAAGTAGATTAGCAAGATTGGGTTCTTTTTTTGAGATAAATGCCCCCCGGGTACGTAACTCCGCTCGTAGTGCTAGCATTAAGTAAAACATTACACCTACACCGGCTATATTCTTGCTGGGAAAATCACAGCCTGGCTGATTGGGATTCACAATAGCAGCAGCATCTGGTAACTCATCTCCAGGCAGATGATGATCAGTGATGAGTACCTGTATACCGAGGCGATTTGCTTCGGCCACACCTTCTACGCTGGCAATCCCATTGTCTACCGTTATGAGTATGTCGGGTTGCTTTCCGGTAGTTACGGCCGCAGCGAGTCGTACGATCTCCGGCGTCAAACCATAGCCATACTCAAAACGATTGGGCACAAGATAATCTACTATCGCCCCGAATTTTCTCA
>JAZGCR010000115.1:0-4642 GCA_036477105.1 Nitrosomonadaceae bacterium
CAAATTCCTTGTAGTCGGCCAAGGTAAATTCACCGAAGATGGCAACGTTAACCAAGTTGCCGGTTTTCTGAATTGTAATCATGGGTTCGTCTCAAGAAGATATCAGTATCAATATATCAGTTCATCATAGGTAATAATCTATAGTAGTGCAATTTCTGGTTATTGATATTCACGGACTGGTTTCGTAGAAGTTCTAAGGCTTAGTAGTCCGCCAGCAACGATTAGTCCTATGCCAAGCCATGAAGGTAACGATAGTACTTCACCCCAAATCAGGATACCCCAAAAACTCGCAAATACTACTGTACTGTATGCTAGGGCGCCCACTACCAGCATTTTTCCAGTACGATACGCTCGTGTCAAAGCTAGTTGCGCTAGTGTCGCGGTGGTACCAATACCCAGCAGCAACAGGAAATTAACCGGTGTAACGGGATGAAATGTATCGAACAACATCCAAATACTAGTGATGACAGTGCTGATTAGTGTGAAATAAAATACCACTCGCCAGTCAGGCTCTCCCAAATTGCCAAGTTGCTTGATATTTAGATAGGCTATGGCAGCAAAAAAACCCGAAGCCAGGCCGATTAATCCGCCACTCCACTGGTCTTCTTGTAAGGACGGGTGCAGTAGTAAAACCACACCGGAAAATCCAAGCACCACCGCCACTGCAAGCAGCCAATGGAAATGCTCTTTCAGGATCATGGTGGTAAGTAACGTGAGAAAAAGCGGCGAGGTGTAGTTGAGAGTTACACCCGTAGCTAGTGGCAACTGTGTAATGCAGTAGAAAAACATCAATATCGAACCAAGTCCTGAGAGTCCTCGCCAGCAATGATTCTTCCAGTATAACGTGGAGAGAGGAAGGCGTCGGACGCTAACTATTGCGCAGATAATCAGAAAACCAATCATTGAGCGGTAGAACACCAGTTCAATGCTGGAGAAATACGCCGCACCAAGTTTCACCAATACTGCCATGCAACCGAAAAAGAAGCCAGAGACAAGCATCCAAAGAGAACGCATTAATAATTCAGGGATATGAAGGAGTATATGAAACGAAAAATGAATGTACAAGAGCACGATTCGTCGCACTCAAACTTAACATTCGATATTTAAAAATTAAAAATATGTGGTTCAATTTTCCGCCGTAGAAATTCATGGAAATGCATCATGCCATCTTCCATTGGAGACTGATAAGGTCCGGTTTCATTGACACCCTGAGTATTCAGTGCACGACGCCCAGCAGTCATCAGCTTACAAATTGTATCGTCCTCCTCCGCAGTTTCGTTGTATGCTTCCTGTTCGGCTTTGACAAATTCGCGCTCAAACAAAGCGATATCTTCGGGATAGTAGAATTCGACCACGTTGGTACAACTCTCTGTTCCTGTCGGCAATAAAGTACTAATGACGAGTACGTGGGGATACCATTCCAGCATGATGTTGGGATAATAGAGTATCCAGATGGCCCCTTGAGGCGGTGCCTTGCCCGAGGTCTGGCGTAACACTTGCTCGTGCCATTTGGCGTAAATCGGCGTGCCGGGGCGAGTAAGAGCATGGCTCACACCAACAGTCTGCACGTTATACCAGTCATCGAATTCCCACTTTAGTTCGCCGGTATTAACAAAATTGCTCAGGCCCGGATGGTATGACTCAACATGGTAATCTTCCAGGAATACCTCAATAAAAGTTTTCCAATTACAGGAGTATTCCTTTATCTGTACTCGTTCAAGCACATAACCGGAAAAATCGAAATCAACCAGTACGCTTAGATTGGCCATGTCACACGAAACATTGCGCTTACCCGCAAATAACAGACCGTTCCAATTTTGCAGTGGAGTCTTCCCAAGATCGAGACAAGGATTATCGGGAAAATGAGGTGCACCCAACAGCTTGCCATCTATATTGTAAGTCCAACGGTGCACGGGGCAAACAATGTTTCTAGTATTGCCATTACCTTTGAGCAGGAGAGACTGTCGATGGCGGCATACATTGGAAAGCAACTGGATGCCATTTTTGTTGTTAACTAGTACTTTGGCGTTGCCCATCCATTCCAGTACAAAATAGTCACCCACATTCGGTAACATAATTTCATGACCGACATAGCCTGGCCCCTGATCAAACAAGAAACGTTTTTCTAATTCAAGGATATGGGAATCAAGATACCAGCTAACCGGCAGTTGTACCGACGTCTGTGTCAGCTGCGTAACGTCAACAAGGTTGGACATATTGGCGCTTTACATTTCCTGGGAGGTTAAAAATTAGCCGCACATAAAATTTTGTATGCTAAACAGATTAAGTCGGTCAATCGGAGAGGGGACTGTCCGTCCCTAAGATGTCTATAATCTACCGCAAAAGGTTGGAATTTGGAAAGAGAATTTCACGTATTTAATTGACCTGACCCAGTCAATTGCGTTACTTTTACCTCTTTCAAAGGAATCACTCACACACCATTCACACACTAAACTTATCATGACAAAATCCTCTAAACCCGTCAAATCACCCCAACCAGAAAATTTTGAAGCTGGATTGACCGAATTAGAAAGTATTGTGGCTTCGATGGAAGCAGGACAGATGTCCCTAGAAGTTTCGCTCTTAGCACACAAACGCGGTGCGGAACTGCTTCAATATTGCCAAGCTACACTACAGAACGCACAGCAACAAGTGCGCCTTCTTGAGGCCAATACGCTCAAAAATTTCTCACCGCCTGGTATCGATGATCGCTGATTTTCAGGGTTGGGCGAGAAGCCGTCAGGCACGCATAGAAACCTCCTTGGAAACCCTTCTTCCCACTGCAAAATTCTCGCCAGAACATTTGCATGACGCCATGCGTTACGCCGTTCTAGGAGGTGGAAAGAGAATACGTCCACTGCTTGCCTTTGCTGCTGGAGAGCTCAGTATGGCAGATGAAGAGCACGTAACCATCGCCGCCGTTGCGGTAGAATTGATTCATGCATATTCGCTAGTACATGATGATCTACCATGCATGGATGATGATGTATTGCGGCGAGGTAAGCCTACTTGCCATGTAGAATATGATGAAGCTATTGCTTTGCTAGTCGGCGATAGTCTACAAAGCTTAGCCTTTCAATTGTTAGCTGAATATCGCTTGGCCGATAGTCCACAAGTGCAATTGGAAATGATCAAGCGCTTGGCGCAAGCAGCAGGCTCTCGCGGCATGGCAGGTGGACAAGCGGTCGACCTTGCCAGCATTGGTAAGACATTAAGTCTGCCAGAACTCGAGTTTATGCATATACACAAGACCGGAGCACTAATCCGCGCCGCTGTTATGATAGGTGCTTGTTGTGGCAACAGTTTGAATAATTCACAGCTGAAAAATCTTGATCATTTTGCAAAATATATCGGCCTTGCATTCCAAGTGGTGGACGATGTACTTGATACCGAGGCTACAACGGCAACCTTGGGTAAAACTGCTGGCAAGGATGCAGAAAATAACAAACCGACTTATGTGAGTATTCTGGGAGTCAACCAAGCTCGTGAACTGGCCAAGGAGTTACGGCACGATGCATATCAGGCGCTTGAGGTTTTTGGTACAACAGCGGCACGATTACGACAAGTAACTGACTTTATAATTCAGCGGGAGTGTTAAGGCTAGCGTTTTCTTCCCCATAGTGAATGAAGATTTCTTAATTTTTTAGGATTTAAATGTATCCTTTGCTTGATACCATCAATTATCCCTCTCAGCTACGTGAGTTGGAACGCAAGGCACTACCTCAGCTTGCTGATGAGTTGCGCAAGTTTCTGGTTGAATCAGTGTCTACAACTGGTGGTCACTTATCCTCCAATCTCGGTACGGTCGAGCTCACTATCGCGCTGCACTATGTGTTCAACACGCCACATGATCGGCTGGTATGGGATGTCGGTCACCAAACATACGCTCATAAAATCTTGACCGGTCGACGTGAAGGTATGAAGAAATTACGCATGCACGGTGGTATGGCTGGGTTTCCTCGCCGTGAGGACAGCGAATATGACACCTTCGGTACGGCACATTCCAGTACATCTATCAGTGCCGCGTTAGGCATGGCAGTGGCGTCACAACTAGAGGGGGCAGACCGACGCGTAGCAGCCATAATCGGCGATGGAGCCATGAGTGCGGGTATGGCATACGAGGCGTTGAACAATGCTGGCGCCATGGACACCAATTTACTAGTGATCTTGAACGATAACGATATGTCGATTTCACCTCCAGTGGGGGCACTTAACAATTATCTTACCAGCCTCTTGACTGGAAAGGCCTATGCCACGGCACGGCGTGCTGGTGAGAAAGTGCTTGGCTTAGTCCCGTCTATACTGGAGCTGGCCAATCGTACCCAGGAACATGTAAAAGGTATGCTCTCACCCAGCACTATGTTTGAAGAATTCGGTTTCAACTATATCGGCCCCATTAATGGCCATGATCTTGACAAGCTAGTGACCACACTTACAAATCTCAAGCGTCTCAGCGGCCCTCAGTTCCTGCATGTGGTGACACGCAAAGGCGAGGGTTATAAGGCGGCAGAAGACGATCCTATTCTTTATCATGGTGTAACCAAGTTTAATCCAGACGCAGGGATCGTTCCTAAAGCTCCAGGCAAAACTACCTATACGCAGATTTTTGGCGACTGGCTATGTGATATGGCAGCTCTGGATC
>JAZGCR010000116.1:0-2145 GCA_036477105.1 Nitrosomonadaceae bacterium
TAGTACTAGATCTGCGGAATGACCCAGGTGGATTGCTTAACGGCGCCGTGGCAGTGTCTGCTGCCTTCCTGCCGCACAACTCGCTAGTGGTTTATACTGACGGGCGTACCCATGACGCTAAGATGAAACTTAAAGCCAGCCCTGAATTCTATCTTCGCAATGCCAAAAACGATTATCTGAAAGGATTGCCGCCTGAAATCAAGACCGTACCTATGGTGACATTAGTAAATGGCGGATCTGCTTCAGCTTCAGAAATCGTTGCGGGCGCATTGCAGGATCATAAGCGCTCTGTAGTAATGGGCACCCAAACCTTTGGCAAGGGTTCGGTACAAACTATATTGCCATTAGGTAACAGCACTGCTATCAAGCTCACCACTGCGCGCTACTACACACCCAATGGACAATCCATCCAGGCTAAGGGGATCACACCAGACATTATCGACGAATCAGCAAAGGATGAATCTGGGCGTTTACGTGAAGCAGATCTAGATGGTCATCTGTCTAATGGGCGAGACGAAGAGAACAAACTAATCGATGAAGTGAAAAAAATGTTAAACCTTGAAACTGGGATGCCCAAGTCAAATAGTAATGACAACAAAAACAAACAAAATGAAGCGCCAATAGTTCTTGGCTCTAGTAATGACTTATTACTAACACAAGCTATGAATCATTTTAAAGGCATTACAACACCAAAAAAGAAATCTGCGAGAATTAGTGATTAAGAGTGCAGAAAACTGAAAAAATAATTCCGTCGTAAGTTATGAACGACGATCAGTTGCTACGCTACAGTCGCCACATTCTGTTGCAGGAAATTGGCATACATGGGCAAGAAAGACTGATCGAGTCTCGTGTGCTCATTATCGGCTTGGGTGGGCTGGGTTCACCAGTTGCAATGTATCTTGCTTCCAGTGGCATTGGCAAACTTATCATTTGTGACAACGACAATGTCGATCTCACTAATCTGCAGAGACAAATTGTTCACAGCAATGAAACTATCGGCACATCAAAAGTTTACTCTGCTACGAAATCGATTACAAAAATCAATCCTGAAGTAAATGTAGTTGCTCTTCAGGAGTATGTAGATGAGAAAAGACTGTTGCAATTGGTAACAGAAGCCGATGTGGTAATAGATGCGAGTGACAATTTCACTACCCGACATGCAATAAACCAAGCCTGTATCACTCACAAAAAACCACTTGTATCCGGTGCAGTCATCCGCTTCGACGGGCAAGTAGCCGTATTTGATTTAAGCGACGTTAACAGTCCCTGTTATCACTGTCTATTTCCAAAAGGTGGCGACAATGAAGACATGCGTTGTGCAGTGATGGGTGTATTTGCCCCACTGGTAGGGATTATCGGTTGCGTACAAGCCTCAGAGGCGCTCAAGATCTTGCTCAGCATTGGAAGTGCGCTAAATGGTCGTCTGCTGTTGCTTAATGGCTTAACTATGGAATGGCGCTCAGTCAATTTAAATAAAGACCCAGCATGCATGGTATGTGGTATTCGTAAGCTACCAACAGCCTAATTTCTTTAGTGTGGTCAGCTTATTGATAAAGATGAAGATTAATATGATTCTTTTTTTATAAATCTATCGAACATCTTTGCCTGGAAAGCAAAATACCAGTAAAACGCTGTTTTAAGAATATCAAGCTTGGCGGAAAACCTTATCTTAGAATTTTTCTGGCATGCACATCTCAACCAAGTGAAGGACGCCTCTATAATCCCGTAATCTGAATGCTGTTCAAGCTACTTCTCGGTAATTAGCGTTCCCACACCCTCATCCGTCAAAACTTCTAGCAATAATGCATGCTCCACCCGTCCATCAATGATGTGACAGGACTTGACCCCATGTTTTACTGCATCCAAAGCTGAACCAATTTTTGGTTGCATACCGCCATAAATAGTTCCATCAGAAAATAAGTCATCTACTTTCTTTGCCGTTAATCCAGTTAATAAATTACCACTTTTCTCCTGAACACCGGGTATATTGGTAAGTAGTATCAATTTTTCCGCATTCAGGATTTCTGCTAGCTTTCCTGCGACTAGATCAGCATTGATATTGTAGGATTCACCATCCTTGCCCACGCCAATGGGTGCAATTACCGGGATGAAATCATGCGTGTCCAGCAACGCAATCAGAGCAGG
>JAZGCR010000117.1:0-3262 GCA_036477105.1 Nitrosomonadaceae bacterium
GGACGGTCGGAAACAATAATTAGATCCGCACCAAGTAACTGGTTGCTCTGCCGAGAAAGCGCTAACTGTACCCGGTCAGTGAAAAATCCTACAGTAGTCATTCCGCCCACTGCGACTACCAGCGCAAATATCAGCACATGTAGCTCACCCGCACGCAAATCTTGACGGAGCATACGAAATGAAAGTTTAACCAGATTCATAAGAACCTATTTCACCGTAAAGAATTTGATGAACGCACCCAGTCAACTTTTGATTTTCCCTCCAACCAGCTGCACCTGCCGTGTGCAACGACTAGAAATAGCTTCGTCGTGGGTTACCAGAATCAACGTGGTACCTTGCTCGCGATTCAGCTCAAACATGAGATCTATAATTTGAGCGCCGGTGGTGGAATCTAAATTACCGGTAGGTTCGTCAGCTAGCAGTAATTGTGGATGCGTAACATAAGCGCGTGCAATGGCAACGCGCTGCTGTTCACCGCCGGAAAGTTGTTTGGGATAATGCTTAAGGCGTGCATCCAACCCTACGCGCCCAAGTAACTCTATTGCTACAGTACGTGCATTGTTCGCACCTGAGAGTTCTAGCGGTAGCATTACATTCTCAACTGCGGTCAACACTGGGAGCAACTGAAATGATTGGAATACAAAACCCAGAATACGTCCGCGTAACACAGCTCGTTCGTCTTCGTCCAATAAGAAAATATCCTCACCATTAAGATATACCTTGCCACTGGATGGTGTATCCAATCCTGCCAATAACCCCAGTAATGTGGATTTTCCTGATCCTGAAACGCCCACAATTGAGACAGTCTCACCAGCATTCACTTCCAAGTTAATATCATGCAGGATCGTAAGCTGAGCATCACTATTTCTGAAATGCTTGGTCAGAGAAATTGCTTGTACAATAGGCCGTATAATAAAATTATCTATCATGAAAAACTTTCTGATTGCGCTAAGTATTCTATTAAGTGCTGCCTCTGGTATCACTTACAGTAGTGTGGGCACCGACACTCCACCTACGGTTTTAACCACCGTCATGATATATGGAGATAGCTTGTCAGCCGGCTATGGCTTGCCACAGAAAGCTGGATGGGCAAATCTGCTAAAAAAAAGACTGCAAACGCAATCATCAGTTTACCAGGTGATCAACGTTAGTATCAGCGGTGAAACTGCACTAGGGGGTCGCAATCGTATCGAACAAACACTTAAGGCCCACCACCCTAACATTGTTATTGTCGAACTTGGAATCAATGACGGATTGCGTGGTCTACCTATTAAATCCATCCACGATAACTTAGAAGCTATTGTAGAAGCTTGCCAACGAAACAAAGCAGCTATATTACTAGTAGGCATGCGCCTGCCCCCTAATTATGGCACAGCATACACACAAAAGTTTCGGGACATTTACCCACGAATAGCGCAACGTCACAATCTCAAGTTGGTGCCATTTCTGTTAGAAGGTTTCGGCGACAAGCTTGAATATTTTCAGGCGGACAGAGTGCACCCGAACGAAAGAGCACAAGGAATAATTTTAAAAAATGTGTGGAAAGACTTGCATAAAATGATTAAATCTAACTAAAGTGTACGGAATTCTGTGATCAAATGAAAATTAATTGCCCATGAGTTTCTAGCTACCATGATATTTTATTACACCTTGAAAAACAGGCATCTACTAGTAATTTTCAGTGTAGAACGCCCAGAATGGAAACTCGCTGATCGATCTCTTGCATCATCTGTTGGTAGGCTGGCGTACCAATACCGCCGAACCGCCGCTTGAACTCTACCTCGGGCATAAACTCTGGCAAGTCCGACCAAGGCGGCATCAAATCAGAATCTCTTAATCCCGATGCTACACGCTGTTGAAGTTGTTGTGCTAAATCTTTACTGGCAACTGCTTTTTCACCAAACCTAGTGCCTGCACGATCTGCAGCAATATCGTTGAATGAGAAACCACTCCCTGTACGGGAATCCTCGAGCTCTTTGTACAAACCAACCGCATCGGATAACGCCGTATCAGCATAAGCGGCGATCGTGGCCGAAACCATGAAATGCTTTGCGAAGTCATTACGACCACTAACTGTAACCGTCCTCCAAACGGGGCTGGGCCAAGTAGCTGCCTCTGGAATGAGCGATTTTAGAGATCTGCCCAATGTATAAAATGTTACAACTAAAATCGCTGCACGGTTCTCCGCTAAAGCATTACCTTTTGCTGAACGCTCAGTTGCAAGACGTAATAATGGTGGCAGAACTTCAGCAAGCGACACCGTTGCTGCTACACCACGTCGACTATTTTCGGTTAGCAGGGAATGATAGAGAAATAAGTGCTCTCGCTCCTGCTCACTGACGATCGATGTTCGCATATCTTGGGAAAACCCACCCTTCCAGTGATAGACAACATTCAATTCGTTTCGCGATATTCTAATCTTCTGAAGTGCATCTAGGCCAAGACGATACTCCGGACTCTGTCGTAACCAGCGTATGAGTTGAGGCATGAACATGTCTGTAAGTAGGTCCGGTAGTACCAGTTTCCCAACGTGCACAGACCGAGGCTGAGGAATTCCCGCTGTCTCGATCAGAGTTGCCTCTAGATTCAGATAACCACCTAGCGGATTCCCCGGTGTAGGAATACTTAGAAGAACATGAGCGCTGTGGTTTGCAAGGGTGACCTGCGCACTTCCCTTCACAAAGCGGTTTACCAGATAATTGGCAGCAAGGTCAGCATCCTCGGATAGCACCTTAACTACCGCAA
The DNA here is from genome assembly GCA_036477105.1 of Nitrosomonadaceae bacterium. Lineage (GTDB taxonomy): Bacteria > Pseudomonadota > Gammaproteobacteria > Burkholderiales > Nitrosomonadaceae > BJGV01. Next base: position 2,746 of record JAZGCR010000117.1, read on the forward strand.
CCATACCTGGGCGCACCCGGTAACGATGTACGTTAATAATTTGTTTTGCTCGCATTATATGCTCGGGAGTAAGGATCACTTGGCGATTGATGCGAGGTCTCTCTTCAAAAACTGCAAGCAAAACAGCAGATAGCACAAGTACAGAAGCAAACAAGCAAACCGTGAGAAACAAGAAGAATTTATACATAACGATACTGAATTAATTCCAGAACACTAAAATGATCTCTGAACAAAATGAGGATTTTCAGATACACCGGTTTTCTCATTGTGAAATCATGATGTTTTAGCATGCTACCCCTATCAATGAATTGCCAGTGTTCACACAAATAATTGGCAAATTGGAATCACAAAGATTATTAATATTTAAGTCTATACACTCCAAATTAAGGTAGTGTCCTAATTTGCCGACAGCAATTCTTGCTATTACCAATATGGCCTATAGTATCTCCCCCAGTAAGCGGGATAGCCATAATATCCAAAGTAGGGCCCATAGCCATATCCGCCAAACCCTCCGTAA
>JAZGCR010000118.1:0-8498 GCA_036477105.1 Nitrosomonadaceae bacterium
TCCGCACCCATCGCTCGCAGTCCTTTAATGTGCTGGTCTACCGGACGTAGGCCGATGGCGCAGCCGCCAGGCAGAGAGACTTTCGCTTCGCCTGTACGTGCCAGCATTGGTCCTAACACTAAGATGGCAGCTCGCATTGTTTTCACCATTTCGTAAGGTGCAACTAGGCTGGAAAGATGCGCAGCAGTCAATGAAACCCCTAATTTCTTATCTATTGAAATGTTTATTCCCATTTGCCCAAGCAGGCTCATCATCGTGGTTATATCCTTAAGATGTGGGACATTTTCTATCCTAAGAGTTTCGCGAGTGAGAAGGGAAGCACACAAGATGGGTAGCGCAGCATTTTTTGCACCAGAAATGTGCACTTCTCCTGAAAGAGGAGTACCCCCTTGAATGATCAGTTTTTGCATGGATCAGAAATATTGTATTTGAACATTTATGCTAATCTTTCTAGCCAGATTGGTGGTGATAAGTAATATAGCCATGAATTTTACCGGTTGAAATGTGTCATGATTCCCTTCATCATATCGCAAAGGGCAATACTATAAATCGCAATTTTTGGGATTCTACTTCGTGCTCATGGTACAGCGGCACGCAAGTATCCGTACACCTCAGGAGATGAAATGAAAAAGCAGACGATTCAAGCTGCCGACGCACCTCAAGCTATAGGCACATATTCTCAGGCAATTCGTGTCAGTATGGGGGATACGGTTTATCTATCCGGTCAGATTGGATTAGACCCAAGTACAATGCAGATGGTAGGCGGAATCGAGGCTCAAATCCAGCAGGTGTTTTTGAACTTAAAGGCAGTAACAATGGCTAGCGGAGGTGTTTTAAGCGACATCGTCAAACTAAATGTTTACTTGACAGATCTTGATGATTTCGCCATGGTAAATAAAATTATGGCAAGTTATTTCGATCAGCCTTATCCTGCGCGGGCAGCAGTAGGCGTGGTGGCGCTTCCGCGTGGTGCATTAGTGGAGATGGATGCGGTAATGGTACTGTAAGGGTGAAGGAGAAAACCAAAAATAATCCTGTTTTATCTACTGCTATCGGTTTCGCCAGCAAGGCTGTGCAGGAAAAATTCGCTAAGCTTGGAATTATCAATGAATTTGGCCTAATACTGCATTTACCGCTTCGCTACGAAGATGAGACGCATCTTTGTCCTATTAGAGATGTACCTGAAGGCAAAGCTGTGCAGGTTGAAGGCGTCATCATTCACAGCGAAGTTATGTACCGTCCGAGACGTCAACTGGTATGCCAAGTGGAAGATGGTAGCGGCATACTCTCCATACGTTTTCTCAATTTCTACAGTAGTCAGATAAAAGCATATTCCGTGGGTGCTCGGGTGCGTTTATTGGGGGAGGCTCGACCAGGTTTCTTCGGTACTGAAATGGTACATCCAAAGTGCCGCATTGTACGTGAAGGTGTGCCACTACCCGATGCTCTGACGCCGGTTTATCCAACCACAGCAGGGCTTTCTCAAGCGGTTATCCGTAAGCTGGTTAGGCAAGCGCTGATTGGCGATGATAGAGTTAGTAATTTATCAGAAACACTGCCCAATAAAATTCTAAAGCATTACCGGTTGAATAGTTTTAGAGATAGCGTGATGTTCTTGCATCAACCTCCGTCAGATGCATCAGCTCATTTGTTGCAGGAGCGCACTCATCCAGCTTGGCGCAGAATTAAATTTGATGAATTCCTAGCGCAGCAATTATCTATGCGTTTGCATTACCAGCAACGTCGCAGTCATAGTGCACCTGCATTGCCAGGGAGGAACGAATTGACGAAAGCATTGCTTGAATCCCTTTCTTTCAGTCTTACTAGTGCACAAAGAAAAACGTTTTCAGAAATTAGCCGTGATCTTTCCGAGGTCCATCCGATGCAGCGTCTGTTGCAGGGAGATGTGGGTAGTGGTAAGACAGTGGTTGCAGCATTAGCAGCACTACAGGCTATCGAAAACGGTTATCAAGCGGCCATCATGGCTCCCACTGAAATCTTGGCTGAACAGCATTACCAGAAGCTTTCTAACTGGTTCGCCCCTTTGTTTGATTCCTTAGGAATAACAATTGCCTGGTTGTCTGGCAGTCAGAAAAGAAAGCATCGTCAAACTGCGCTCTCCGATATCGCCGAAGGCAATGCCATGCTTGCCATTGGTACTCATGCGTTGTTTCAGGAGCATGTTGAATTTGATAAATTGGGGCTTGCTGTTATCGACGAACAGCACCGTTTTGGTGTACACCAGCGTCTAGCATTGCGTATGAAAAGTACTAAAGCAGGCGTGGTTCCGCATCAATTGATGATGAGCGCAACGCCCATCCCGCGTACACTTTCGATGAGCTATTATGCTGATCTTGATGTATCAGTGATAGATAAGCTGCCGCCAGGTAGAACCCAGGTGGTTACTAAATTATTCGCAGACACCCGTCGCGACGAAGTGATCGTACGTATCCGGGAGGCGTGCAGCGTAGGAAAACAGGTCTACTGGGTGTGTCCGTTGATAGAAGAATCCGAGGTTTTACAACTCAAGACCGCTTTAGAGACTTATGAAACATTAAGTCTCACTTTTCCAGACTTCAAAGTTGGTTTGTTACACGGACGACTTCCTTCACAGGAAAAGTTATCAGTAATGGAGTTATTCAAACAAGGCGATATTCAGTTACTGGTTGCAACTACAGTAGTTGAAGTTGGTGTGGATGTGCCCAATGCTTCACTGATGGTCATTGAGCACGCTGAGCGTATGGGGTTATCACAATTGCATCAGTTAAGGGGCCGCATAGGGCGTGGTACAGAGGCTAGTATATGCATACTGCTCTACCAGAGACCATTATCGGAAATTGCACGCAAACGGCTTCAAATCATTTTTGAGCATACCGATGGTTTTGAAATTGCCCGCCAAGATTTGCGCTTGCGTGGACCCGGAGAATTTTTTGGTGTTCGCCAAAGCGGCATCCCCATGTTACGTTTTGCTGACCCTGAGCGAGATGAAACCCTGCTTAATGACGCTCGTTGTGTTGCAGAGGAAGTGTTACGTGATTATCCTGAATTGGCGCAACGCCATCTCCAGCGCTGGTTAGGAGAAAAAAGAAAATACCTAAGAGCATAAGAATTCTGATAAATCATAGGTTTGCAATATTCTGAACATATTTTAAATTTGAGAGTTAAGACATACACAAATTAGTAGGTTTGGCTGGCTACCATTTGATGATTCTTCAAACAAAAAATCTAACCCTACAATACCCAGGAAAGTTACTGTGCCGTGACTTGAATCTAACCGTCAATTCTGGTGAGTGCTGGGCGGTACTAGGCCAGAACGGTTGTGGCAAGACTACCTTGATACACGTACTAGGTGGCTTACGTCGTGCCGATGGTGGTAGTGCAGATAGTGTGACAGTGGCTGGAAAAGCGTCCCAAACTTGGCCACGACGTGAGCTTGCACGCAAGCTGGGTATCATGTTGCAAGAAGAACCGGGTGAATTTTGGGGTAACGTAAGGGAATATGTGTTGCTGGGGAGGCATCCTCATGTTAAGAATTTGTTTGGCTGGGGAGCTGTCGATCATGACATCGCTATCCGGGCTATGAAGCGCATGGAATTGGCAAATTTTTCCCACCGTTCCCTCGATACACTCTCCGGTGGTGAGCGTCAGCGTGTGCGCATTGCCTTGTTACTTGCCCAGTCGCCACAGTGTTATTTGTTGGATGAACCGTTGCAACACCTTGATCTTCGCTATCAACTTTTTGCTATGATGCTATTTAAGGAACTAGCTGCAAAAGGTAGCGCGGTAATGATAGTGTTGCACGATATCACTTGGGTCAGCCGCTATTGCGACCATGTGTTAATGCTATTTGAAAATGGCCGCGTTTTAGCTGGCTCAATGGGAAAATTGTTAACTCGAGATAATCTGGAAGAGCTTTATCAGTGTAGTTTGGACGAATTTGGCGTAAAGGTCTTGCGTCTTCCCGTACCAAGCACAGTGCTAGGTGTATAATTTACACTTGATGTTCCCCACATTCCGTAATGATTCATAAACTTTTCCGCCGCATTTTTAGCCAAGATTCTCCCGTTCCTGCTTCAGATTCTGCCACTACTGAGTTACGCATCATTCCGCGTAAGCAACATGGCATCGCCCGCAATAGCATTAGCCCCTGTGCAATTAAAATTACATCAAGCTTGCAGCAAGCAGGATATTCTGCTTTCGTGGTGGGTGGTGCGGTGCGTGACTTGCTGCTGGGGCTGAAGCCGAAAGATTTCGATGTCGTCACCAACGCTACACCTCAGGAAGTGCGTGCTGTTTTCCGTCGTTCGCGTATTATCGGTCGCCGCTTTCGTTTGGTGCATGTAATGTGTGGAGCCGAGACTGTCGAAGTGTCGACATTTCGTGGCAATTTATTCGCCAATAAGAACAGTGAAACTACGGTCCACAAACATGCTGATGAGCAAGGACGGATCTTGCGCGACAACGTATTTGGCAGTCAAGAAGAGGATGCAAAGCGGCGCGATTTTACAGTCAATGCACTATTTTATGATCCAGAAAGTGAGGAAATCTGGGATTATCTGGAAGGATACGACGACATTCAGGCGAAGCAATTGCGCATTATCGGTACACCGTTGCAGCGTTATCGTGAAGACCCAGTACGTATGTTGCGAGCAGTGCGACTTGCGGCTAAACTCGATATGCAGATAGATACTGCCACTGCTAGACCCATTGGCGATCTTGCTCCACTATTACAAAATGTGCCACCATCACGGCTGTTTGATGAAATATTAAAGTTGCTATTATCCGGTCATGCTCAAACCTGCGTAGCGGATTTACGGGCGCGCGGGTTGTACCATGGTTTGTTACCAATGCTGGATATGGTGCTTACACAGCCACTGGGCGAGCGCTTCATCACACTTGCACTCAAGAACACAGATGAGCGCGTGCAGCAAGAGAAAACGGTATCTCCGGGTTTCTTGTTTGCTGCGCTGCTGTGGCACGAGGTATTGACAGCATGGAATACTCGTAAGGCTATAGGAGAGAAATCAACTCCTGCTTTACATATGGCGATGAGTGATGTACTGGCTGTGCAAAAGAAGAAACTTGCGATTCCGCGCAGATATGATGTCATCATGCAAGAGATCTGGGCTATGCAACCACGTTTTCTGGGGAGAGTGGGGCGTAGGCCATTTCGCTTACTGGAACACCCACGCTTTCGAGCAGCCTATGATTTCATGTTGTTGCGTTGCGAGAGTGGAGAAATGGATGTGAAGCTAGGACATTGGTGGGAGACATTCCAACATGCTAATGTCAGTGAGCGAGAGAACATGTTGCTCAAGGGCGAAGTGTCATCAAAGAAGCGCAGAAAAAGACGTGGTCGTGGTGAAATTGTAACCGGGGATATAGCAAATCTTAATAATTCGGTTTCAGATACGGCAGGATAATTTAATATTGGGTGCCAAGTTGAATCCTATTTTTCAAGTTTTCATTGCGTTAGGTAGTAATTTGGGAGATCCAGTATTTCAAGTACGGAAAGCATTCGATGAGATTGCAGGGCTCCCTGCAAGCCGTCTACTAGCCTGCTCTTCGCTCTATCGTAGTGCACCAGTTGGGAGACACGATCAGCCTGATTTCATCAACGCCGTGGTGAAGATTGAAACGGGCCTTTCCCCGCACGACTTACTTAAAGCTTTGCTCGAAATCGAACAAAGTCATGGGCGTGTACGCAGGTTACCCAATGATCCGCGTACACTTGATCTAGATATGTTGATGTATGATGAATTAGAATGTAATGGGTGCAGCTTGACTCTGCCGCATCCACGCATGCATCAACGTGCTTTCGTATTAGAGCCTCTTATGGAGATTGCACAAGATTGCTTTATTCCCGGACATGGTACTGTTGTCGAATTACTTGCCGCCTGTGCTGAACAGCAGCTTGAACGAGAACAAAATTAGTGAAGCTGGAAAAATATCGTTACATCGTAGTTGAAGGTCCAATAGGTGTAGGAAAGACCAGCTTGGCGCGGCGTATAGCTGCTCACCTAAATAGCTCACTGCTGCTGGAAGAACCAGGTGAAAATCCGTTTCTCGAAAAGTTTTATGGTGATATTTCCCGTTATGCTCTACCAACGCAATTGTTCTTCCTTTTCCAGCGCACTAACCAGGTGCAGAGTTTAGCGCAAATGGATATGTTCACCCAAGTGACCGTGAGTGATTTCTTGCTTGAGAAGGATCAATTGTTTGCCAAGCTTACGTTAAATGATGCCGAGCACGATCTCTATCAGAGGATCTATTGTCATTTACAACCCAAGGCCCCTCCGCCTGATTTGGTGATTTACTTACAAGCTTCACCTAATATTCTGATTGATAGGGTTAAGCAGCGTGGTAGCTTTTTTGAGAAAAATATTTCTGAGGATTACTTATGGCGATTATCTGAGGGGTACATACGATTTTTTTATCAATATGAAGGTGCACCGGTTATGATCGTCAACAGCGAGAATCTAAATTTTGTAGATAACCAACTAGATTTTGATTTATTGCTACAACGAGTAGAACAAATGCGCGGCCCACGTGAATATTTTAATTGGGGAAGTTAGGAATTAAACATGCGAACCACACAAAGATCCCTACAGAAAATGCGCGACAATGGAGAAAAAATCTCCATACTTACATGCTATGACGCAAGTTTCGCTGTGTTACTGGAGAATTCTGGCGTTGATGTCCTGTTAGTGGGCGATTCTATAGGCAACGTGTTACAGGGAGAAGAGACCACATTGTCTGTGACACTGGATGACATGGCCTATCACACACGATGTGTGGCACGTGGGTCGAGCAAGGCGTTTATCATGGTCGACATGCCGTTCGGTACATCTCAGATATCACCAGAGAATACTTTTGAGAATGCGGCTGAACTTATGGCTGCGGGCGCAAACATGGTGAAGATCGAAGGCGGCCGCATCATGACCGAAACAATTAGGTTTCTTACTCAGCGTGGCATACCGGTATGTGTCCACATTGGTTTGACGCCTCAATCAGTTCACCAGCTGGGTGGTTATAAAGTACAGGGCAAAACTCACTACCAAGCCAAACAGTTGCTGGATGATGCGGTTATATTGGAGAAGGCTGGAGCAGGAATGTTGTTGATGGAGGCTGTTCCTGCTACGCTCGCAAAGAAAATAACCAAGACACTTGTTATCCCCACCATAGGTATTGGTGCGGGTGCGGATTGCTCTGCGCAGGTGCTGGTACTGTATGACATGCTTGGAATCTATTCGGGCAAGAAGTCTAGGTTCATAAAAAACTTCATGGACGGTGCGGGTAGCATCAACGAAGCGGTAGAAAATTATGTCAAAGAAGTTAAATCTGGAAAATTTCCGGGATTAGAGCATGGATTCTAGTTTATAAATTAAGCGTGGAGATAATTACCGACATTTCATCCTTGCATGTACGGCTAAAGCGCGAGCCATACGTAGTATTCGTTCCAACCATGGGTAACTTGCACGAAGGCCATTTGTCTCTGATACGAATCGCAAAACAGAAAGCGGGTTGCTTAGTAGTAAGCATCTTTGTGAACCGCTTGCAATTTGAGCTGACTGAAGATTTCGATCAATATCCACGTACCTTGGTACACGACTGCAGATTACTGGAAAACCATAGTGTCGACGTACTATTTACGCCTGATGAAAAAAGTATTTGTTCGGTACGACAGGAATTTCTGTTAGAACTTCCGCCGGTAGCAAACACACTAGAGGGCGAATCTCGCCCTGGTTTTTTCCGTGGTGTTGTGTCGCTAGTGCTGAAGCTTTTTAACCTCGTACAGCCACAAGTAGCCATATTTGGCAAAAAAGATTATCAGCAGTTACAAATCATGCGCGAAATCGTACGGCAGTTAAATTTATCAGTAGAAATTGTTGAGGGAGAAACTGTGCGCGCACCTGACGGATTAGCGTTGAGTTCCCGTAATCGTTATCTGAGTGGTGAAGAGCGTGCCGAAGCAGCGCACTTATACCAAGTTTTATCCAAAATAAAACAGGAAATAGAGGTTGGTAACAGAAATTTCCAGGAGTTGCAGGAAAACGCAAGAGAAACTCTTGTAAACTATGGCTGGAAAGTTGATTACATTGTTTTACGACAACGTGATACGCTAGTTCCAGTTCAAGCGGATGACCGGAACCTGATAGTGCTTGGAGCGGCACAGTTAGGTACAACCCGGTTAATAGACAACCTAGAGATGTCCATTTAAATCTAAAGTAATTGTTAGGTACAACCCGGTAATTCTCTGTTTCATGCCTTAGAGGCCTGTAAACTTTACTGTATAGCTTTTAGCGGATAGTACAACTGTCCCCCCTACTAGTTCACCTAACTAACCCTGCTCACTGACTAAATAATAGGTAGCAGGGTAGTAGAGAGGACAACTTAAGATTAGAGCCGATTGTTTAGAATGACCTTGCTTTGGTTGTTCCAGATCACATCTGTCAGGTTGGAGTAACGAGTGATGATCTGCGCTGCAACCCCACCAG
>JAZGCR010000119.1:0-4061 GCA_036477105.1 Nitrosomonadaceae bacterium
TGCTTAATCAGATAAAGTCTTACTTGGTGGAATGGTACTGGAATAATTGTCACACCATTATTAAACCAATAGTGTGATGGAAATTAAATAAATATTTCCATGGCAAGAGGGTAATTTTTCTGGAGAAACATTGCTCAATGGAAGTTATCTCTATACCATATGATTCCATTGATATTCAAATAACAATCTTACTAGCCTAGACTCAAATTAGAATTTGACAATACAGAATACGTCGACATTTTTAGTTTTGCTATATACGATAGCTGGGTTGTGATAATTATAATCTAATCTAGGTTATAAACTCCCAATATTACTTGAACGAGGTCTTGCTGCTAACCTAATAAAAGGTGACTACCATGATTGAAAGCTTCCGGGGTGACGAAGGATTTAAGAGGCTAGTCGAAGAAATTCTTAAACAAAAGATTGTTTATGATGATGAAGAACTAGCCGATGCTTTGGCACAATCGTGTTTCCTGTTTAATCACGCTCCGAATTCTACAATTATTTCTCATAATGGAACTGATAACGATTTTTGTCTTATTATCAGCGGCCAAGTGTCTATACAAATCAATGGCAAAGAAATTGCAAAGCGGGTTTCTGGTGAATACGTCGGCGAAATGGCGGTTATTGACCCAACCTGTCTCAGATCAGCAGATGTAGTATCAATTGATGAAGTTATTGTGGCGCGTGTGACAGAGCTCGCCTTCAGTTCGCTGGCTGATAAATACCCTCGACTCTGGAGAGTCCTAGCTGTGGATCTCGGAGATAAGCTTCGCAAACTCACTGATAGTGTTTCCGCTCAAAACTAAAGTTTTGCAGCATGAAAAGATAGGCCTGTCTGAATCAGATGTCGCGAACCCATCCACCTTATTAGCCCCACTATCCGTTTCCTAGATCACGGTATGTAGATTCTTTTGGGTTTTTGTTTCCCCTTCGTCCTTCAATTTCAGCATTTTAATAAAACGTTGTCTTCTCTTTTCAGCTTGCCTTGGGGTGATCGTACAAGCTTTCTGTCTGCTGTCACCCTTAAAGCTCCCGTTTGACAGCATATAAAGGTATCATCATTTACCCAACCTGCGTAAGAGAGAACCCAAAGAGTGTGATTTACAGCAGGTTCCTCACCAAAATAATGATAACTAGTTTTATCTATGAACTATCCCATGCCCCAACGATCATAGTTTTTGACACTTAGGAGAAGATTCCATGAAACGACGAGTTCTATTAAAAAGTCTCACTGTGCTCGCTATCTCGCCCTTAATTGCGGCGTGCTCTCGAGGGCAAGCAATCGCAAGCACCAGCAGTACGATTGTCCCTCTAAACAAGCCACATGAGGCATGGCGCGAATTTCTCTCACCTGAGGCCTATCGGGTGCTGTTTGAGGAGGATACTGAGTACCCGAGTACCAGCGCGCTAAATTATGAGGATCGGGACGGTGTCTTTATTTGTGCCGCATGCTATCTGCCGTTATTTGAGAGTGCATATAAATACGAAAGTGGCACCGGTTGGCCTAGTTTTACCCAGCCTATTGCAGGCCATGTAGAAACTAAACGTGACTTTAAGATGATCATACCACGCACCGAATATCATTGCGCGCGATGTGGTGGCCACCAGGGGCATTTATTTAATGACGGCCCACCACCTCGCAGAGAACGCTGGTGCAACAATGGCGTAGCATTACGATTTGTGCCGGAGGGAAAACCACTACCAGCACTTAGAAGTTAATTATGATGATTCTCAAAAGAGTCAGTGTAGTACTTGGCGGTGTGGTGGTGTTTACCATGTTTGTCGCGTGCGGACAGATAGATGCCCAGAAAATAAGTGCCCAAAACATGACTACAGCCGATAGCCAATTAGCTGATTCAGAGATGGGTATTGCCACTTTCGCTGGTGGTTGCTTCTGGTGTACTGAGGCAGATTTCGATAAATTACCAGGAGTAATATCCACCACATCCGGTTATATTGGGGGCGCAATAATTAATCCGACCTACAAGCAGGTATCTTCTGGCAAAACTGGCCATATTGAGGCGGTGCAAGTGCGTTTTGACCCTGCCAAAACTAATTTTGCTAAGCTGTTGTCTGCATACTGGCCGACGATTGATCCACTTACGCCAAATCGCCAGTTTTGCGATCGTGGTCTGCAATATCGAAGCGCGATCTTCTATCATGATTCAGACCAAAAGAAGCAAGCAGAAGCATCCAAGGCTAAACTAGTCGCTTCTAGCCGTTTTAGTCAATCGATCGTGACCGAGATATGGCCTGCAACGGTGTTCTATCCCGCAGAGAAGTATCACCAGGATTATTACATCAAGAATCCAATTCGCTATGCATTCTACCGCAGTGGTTGTGGTCGGGATGGGCGCCTGGAAGAAGTGTGGGGCAAAAAGTAATAACTTCAAAATTATGAAGATATGAAAATGGTAGCCCGGAGTTTGCTGCAGATCTCCGCCCCTCATAAACCCAAGTACCTTCCATCACAACCGCATTTATATTTTTTTAATTCTGCATGAAATGTGGAAATTTTCCTGTAGAAAGTAATTTGGATGATACGAAAATAACCTGGGTAAGTGCGTGTGATACCACAACGACGGTTTATCGAGTCAAGGTACAGCTTGATGAGTAATCATGGTACTGAGCTCTGTCGCTGAGCCAACAACTATTCCAAGTATTATGTATGGGGCGGTTTGGCTACGAGAATATTCAAAATTCAAAGAGCTACATATTGTTTAGATCGTAGACTGCGTCAACAACTAAACCTGTTCCAGTCGCAATCAATAGAATGTCCTGAGCAACGCGTACATAGCGGTGTCCAGCCGGAGGCATTCCCAACTCTATAACCATTCTGGGGGACAAATCGTGAAAAACCACGCCTCGCGGCAATGGATAACCTCTTCTCCATTTCTTTGCCTGCCCTGGAGGCATACAGCCATTATGTTTCTTGGCTAGGCCAGGAGGGCAATGGCCTTTATAATGCTTTTTAGCATAATGATCCTTGTAAATATGCCCGCCCAGGGTAAACGGCGGCGTAGCTACACAAGCGCCCAATAACAAACAAGATAAGAATAAATAGGGTTTCATCTCTTCTCCAAAACTCTGTGGTATTGGCTACCAAGTTGGTGGTCATCAAAGTAAGCGTTCAGGGTTACACTGCTACCCTTACCCTGTTGGTAGTTTTCGCCATCATAGGCCCTATTTTTGTGTTTTTGACTTTGTTTGTGGCTTTTGTCTTTGCCGAATCCATCCGGTTTTTCAGCAGAAATAGGTGTGGATAGAAATAATCCGGCAAGCAAAACTAAAGGTAGTCGGTAGCTCATTAAAGACATTTTAATCATTCTTGATTCCGCCGTGATAAATGTACGCGTGCTACTCAACTCAAATCATCATCTTTCCAGTACTTAGTCCCTTTAATCGTAGCTCTAAGCGCTAGTCCGCTTTCCGTTAACTGATAAACTGTTATGCCGTCGAGCAAGACCTCTCCCCCTACAGCTGCACCTTTATCGCCGGCTTTGGCCGCTGCATCAGCATGCGCTCCAAATTCCCAGCCATCGTTAATAAATTTGTTTAGGGTTGCTTTATCATGAAAAATAAAAACAGCACGAAAATCCTTAATACCCAGTCCCAACCCAATACCAACTTCACCCATTTTCATGAAAACTAACTTACCATCCTTGTGGCTCACAACTCCATGACCGCCACCGATGCTGATCAAAAATAAAGCAATATCAGCATTACTAAAAACGGCATACCCAGGTGCCGCTGCAATCATGGCTTTTGCCCCAGGTCGAATATTATAAAGATCCGAGAGTGTTTCATTTCTCATATTAATAACAGACTGTCGTTTTGCTTCTGGGGTATTACCCGCTGTAGTAGCGCAACCACTAAAAATTAGAGTAATTACCAAGCCACACAATCCAGCTTTTATGCGTTCCATTTTTTTATGCTCCATAACATTTGTTTTGGGAAATGTCAGTTACTCATATCTTATCTTCTTGTTTTTACTTGAATTTCTCTAAGCGAATAAACAGTTAGATTAATATTTGTAATAACGGATCACTAAGGAAAAG
>JAZGCR010000012.1:0-5248 GCA_036477105.1 Nitrosomonadaceae bacterium
CTCATTACCCACGATCTTGGAGTGGTGGCGGAAATGGCGCACCGTATAGCAGTTATGTATGCAGGTGAAATTGTCGAGACGGCGGTGCGTGACGATTTTTTTCGTAGCCCAGCACATCCCTATTCTCAGAAACTATTTTCTGCATTACCGGATAGAACCAAGCGGAATCAAGGATTAGCAGTAATTAGCGGAAATGTTCCATCACTGTCGGGCAAGTTTATTGGTTGCCGTTTTGCAGATCGTTGTGACCACGCCTGGGACTTGTGCCGAACAACTGCACCGGAATGGAGCAGGGTAACCGCGGGGCATCAGGTGAGATGTCACCTTTATGGCAAAGATGCTGGAGCCAAGGTTCAGAATCAGGTTGAAATAGAGGAAGCCGATTCTCAGATAATTTCCGTATCTCAAATTCCCACTGTTAATTCAAAATTATTGTGTGTCACTGACCTCGAAGTTCATTTTCCCATACATAAAGGCCTGATAAAGCGCGTAACAGGTTACGTCAAGGCGGTAGATGGGGTGTCACTTACTATTTCACAGGGTAGGACACTGGCGCTGGTAGGTGAATCAGGTTGCGGCAAGACCACGGTAGGAAAAAGCATTCTACAATTAATTATACCCACCGCAGGTAGTGTGCGCTACGACGGGCTGGAGCTGGTAGGACTAGAGCGTAAACGATTGCGAGAAAAGCGCGCAGAATTCCAGATCATATTTCAGGATCCGTATTCGTCACTTAATCCGAGAATGCGTATTATCGACATCATTGAAGAAGGCATGAATGCACTAAACACTAAAGACGATGGTGAAGTAAGCAACGGAGTGCGCCAGCCCAATTTTTCAAAAGGAGAAGAGGTGGATGCGCTCTTACAGCGTGTTGGTTTACCGCCGGAGGCCAAATGGCGCTATCCACATGAATTCTCTGGTGGCCAGCGCCAGAGAATTGCTATTGCCCGCACTTTGGCGGTTAATCCCAAGCTTCTAATTTGTGATGAGCCTACAAGTGCGCTGGACGTTTCTGTACAGGCACAGATCCTAAATTTGCTCAAGGAGTTACAGCATGGCCTGGGACTTGCGTACTTGTTTATTACTCATAATATTTCGGTCGTAGAATACCTTGCAGATGAAGTAGCAGTAATGTATCTGGGGAGAATTGTGGAACAGGGAAGTGTGGATGAGGTATTGGGAAGTCCTAAGCATCCTTATACTCAGGCGTTGCTGTCGGCAGTGCCAGTAATCAAACTCGAATCAAAGCGAGAGGTCATTCACTTGCATGGAGATTTGCCTTCGCCAGCCAATCCGCCTTCAGGTTGCCATTTTCATCCCCGTTGTCCCAACGCCATGCCTGTGTGCTCTCAGGTTTATCCAGAAGCAACTGAATTCAGTGCAACGCATACTGCACGGTGTCATCTTTACGAGCAAGGTCCTCTCTCCTAAGAAATATCAATTTGTGCGCTACATACTGCTGATAATCAATACAATTTGAAGGGGCTCATCCATACGAATGTCCACCGTGTGACACTTAATGAAGTAACACCCACAACGTCTTGGTTCTTGGCACTGAATTGATTTTACTTAGGAGAACTAGAAGCTTATTTATTTTTCAGGTCATTAGAGCATATCGGATTAATCTTCCAGATCTTTCTAGATGGGTGAGAAGGTGTTTTTGTAATTACTATCTGATAAGGGAAATTGATACTAAGAAGATGAGGTGCAATCTAATACTTACGAAATGATCTGGCAGCAATTCTCATCTTGGACACGATTATCTAACACATTTAAAATAGTAGTCATGACTTGTATTTACATTAGGTTTGAATGCTCTTTTTGCATGACGCTTTGACTTTGCACATTGTGCTTCAGCTAGTTTTTTTGCTTCTTTTTCATCCCAGTTGGAGGAATCGACAATAACAGATCCTGGATTCACATTAGTTACTCTATCTCTATCTGCACCCTCGTGCGCGCACCCCATTAATATCGAAATTACCAGTACGGCCATTAAATTGATAATTTCTTTCCACATCTTTCTCATGTCCTTTATGATTGCTATTCAATTAGTTCATTAAATGGTCCACATAGTAGTTCATCTATGCGCATCAAGTAGTTTTAAATTTAGATACAAATATTCCTCGAATGTTGGCTTTCAGCTGGTATACATATTACGAGCGATCAAAGTAGCCTATAAGGGTTTGCATACGGTAAAAACATAAACGATTAAATCACTTACCTGAATGACTTTTTAACATTATAAGCTACTCTAAAGTTATAGAGGAACCTTCCGATAAGGGTTTAGGGCTCTTGTCTATTAGCGAGATATACAATATTGAATACCAACATAAATTTCGAAAACGCAGGCATAAATTTCGCATTAAATGCCCACGATTTTGTCGTCATTGAAAAATCGAGGCTGTTTCTCGATATTAGTTTAGAGTCTATCGAGTATCTTCTGAACATATGTCAGGTGATTGAATTCACTCCTGGTAAAGAAGTACTATCCCCAAATAAGTTCAATAGTTGTATTTACCTCGTGTTGACGGGACGTCTAAGTGTGCACTTAAGTGATCCAGACTCTTCGCCACATGTCGTGTTTGAGGCTGGTGATTGCGTCGGTGAGATGTCCATTTTGGATGGTAAACCAGTGTCCGCATATGTGATTGCACGAGAGCATAGCCGGTTGCTGATGATTCACCAGGAAGCCCTGTGGGCACTCATCAACGTCTCGCACGGGGTTGCCCGTAACATACTCTATATTCTTGCTGGCCGTATGCGTTACAGTAACGAAGCGCTGGTAAACAGTGCCAAGATCCAGCTTGAGTCGGAGCAAGCAGCCATCACCGATGGACTTACAGGCTTGCATAATAGACGTTGGCTTTCAGACTCATTCAAGCGCCAAATGCAGCGTTGTGAGCTTGATAATCAATCATGCACTATACTCATGTTGGATATTGATCACTTCAAAGAGGTAAATGACCGATTTGGCCACCTTGCGGGTGATCGTATTCTGTGCACCGTATCGCAGATGCTACTTAAAACAATGCGTCCTGCTGATCTTATCTCACGATACGGTGGAGAAGAATTCGCGATGTGCTTACCGGATACGTCAATCAAAGTTTCTAGACTCATCGCAGAACGGTTGCGCAAGACGATTGCTGAAACAACAACTTCCTTTGAAGAAGGAAAGCTGTTGCCACCGGTTACTGTTTCTCTAGGCATTGCCCAGATGCAGCCAGGGCAGACGTTGGATTCGCTTATCTCGGCTGCCGATAGTGCTCTTTATCGTGCTAAGGCGAAAGGCCGTAATTGTATTTCCGAGTAACATCGGATAGCATCGGATCACTGTGGGGTGAGTAAGAGTGTGACTTTCACATAAACCTGATTCGAGCATGCCTTACATTTCTTGCCAATGGTAACCCCAGTCAAAACTTAGCATCAGCCTAAGGAGTTGAATTGTCAGTAGAAAAATCAACTAAAGAAACGGTTGTGCTCGTGCATGGATTATGGATGCGCGGCTGGGCAATGACATTGCTGGGGTTGCGGCTGCAACGCCGCGGTTTTCATACCATTGTTTTCTCTTATCCTTCTATGAGTAATTCACTGTCACAGAATGCACTCATTCTTTCAAATTTTGTGGCTGGTCTAGCCACACCACATATACACTTTATCGGCCATAGTTTGGGCGGTCTTTTGGTAATGCAGATGCTGGCAGAATACCCTGAAATACGTGCCGAACGCATTGTATTAGCAGGAAGTCCTTGTCATTCTAGTTATGCGGCAAGCAAGCTAGCCCGAATGGGGCTGGGGCGCTATTTGATAGGTCGTAGCATGCTACAGTGTTTGAGGCAGAAGGTACCGAAATGCGCTGACTGGTACGAGGTGGGATCAATCGCTGGTTGCAAAAGTTTAGGTGCTGGTAGACTATTAGGTGGTTTACCGAGCCCCAATGACGGTGTGGTAGCAGTTGAGGAAACACGGATGTCAGGTACAAGTGACCAGATAGTTCTCAATGTGAGTCATTCCGGCATGCTTCTATCTACTAGCGTTGCTTATCAGGTATGCATGTTTCTGCGACACGGATATTTTTTCCACAACTTGGGATCGTCATAACTTTGAAAATTTCGCGCGCACTATCATTCTTTGTCGCTATAAGTCTTGCCTTCTGGCTTTATGGTTGTACCAATCTTCCCTATTATGCTCAGGCCGTAGATGGTCAGATGGAGATCCTGCGCCGAGCCCAGCCGATTAGTATGATTGTCGCCGACCCAAATGCTGATAAGACATTAAAGCGCGTTCTATCCAAAGTTGTCCTACTACGTGAATTTGCCAGTCGTGATCTGAAGCTTCCTGATAACGAAAGCTATACGAGCTATGCTGACCTGAAGCGCCCCTATGTGGTTTGGAATGTGTACGCTGCACCTGAGTTTTCCACCGAGCTCAAGAAGTGGTGTTTCGTGGCAGCAGGCTGTGTAGACTATCGTGGTTTTTTTTCTAAGGAAAAAGCGGAACGTTTTGCGGAAGAGCTAAAGAGTGAAGGCTACGACGTACATGTAGGTGGCATTCGTGCTTACTCTACCTTAGGTTGGTTTGATGATCCTGTGCTCAATACCTTTATTGGCTATTCTGAAATAGAACTTGCTAGACTAATATTTCACGAGCTTGCTCATCAGGTGGTCTATGTGCAAGATGACAGTGTTTTTAACGAATCCTTTGCTACCCTGGTCGCACAGGAAGGGATCAGCCGCTGGTTAGAAAGTAATGGTACAGCTGAGCAACAGGGTGCATTTGATTCGAAGCAGAATAGGGAAACTGTTTTTACCAATCTAATATCATATCATCGTAAACATTTGAAGGAATTATTTTCCTCTAGAGCGAATGACTCAGAAAAACGTGCGTCGAAGCTACATATTTTTTCTGAGTTGCGTGAAGAATTTGCCCAGCTAAAAGTCGCTAACGTTGCATTTGGCAGCTATGACCAATGGTTTGCACTACAGATGAACAATGCACTACTTGCCACAGTTTCAACCTATACGCAACTTGTTCCCGCATTTCGGACATTGCTTGTGCAGCAGGGTGGGGATATGGAACGTTTTTACGATACCGTCAAGGGGATTAGTAAGTTGACTGAAAACGAGCGGAATTTTGCATTGAATGTGGGTGAAGACCAGCGCAGGGACGTTGCAAGGAAAAGAATACTGGTGGAGCCTATCTAATTGGAATTTCTGTTGGACAGAGTAGTGCAACTACATGGAGTCGT
>JAZGCR010000120.1:0-2758 GCA_036477105.1 Nitrosomonadaceae bacterium
AATCCGTAATTATTGGTGTTGCTGGTGCCGACAAGGAAATTTGTACCCGCCCATTTCAGCTAGTAACAGGACGTATATGGCGTGGCTCAGCTTTTGGTGGAGTGAAAGGCCGTACTGAACTTCCAGGCTATGTTCAGCGTTATCTAGACGGCGAATATGAGCTCGATACCTTTATCACCCACAACATGGGATTGGATGATATAAATAAAGCGTTTGACCTGATGCATACAGGAGAATCCATTCGCACGGTTATTCATTTCGGTAAATAATCCCAGTTCTATTAAAGAAAGTCTTAAATTTATTATTTGCTAAATGTCTAAAAAATTTTATTCAGAGCAGGGTTTCATGCGGCCCCATAATCACAATTGGGTAGTATGAGCGTAGTCCTTGCTGGATCATCCGACGGTAATGTTAGGCCATCATTTGGATGATAGTTTTCCAGGCATTTAACTTTTGATTGTAAGACAAGGATGCGTTTGCAGGACTTGTTGATGGAAGACGCTTATAGCGTAGCAATTTGGGTTCGAGCATGTGAAGCACAAGCGTATAAAAATACTTTTCAGCCATCGCACCGTTGAAAAAAATATCTGTAATATTTCGATGGGTTGAAAGGAATAACTCGAAATTGTTCGGAGAGGCTGAGGTTTCGTCGATATCAGAGTCGAGACTGCTATCGCGTGTGCACGAGGCAAGAACATCCCAGAGAGCTATGCCATTGGATTTCAGTGTTTTGATTCTCGATGCATAAGGCAGAGTTGGGGTGGCGTCTATCAGATCACCCATAATCGGCCAGAAAGAGTTGCGGCGATGTGCGTAGTATTGTCCAGCCAATAGGGACTCCTTGCCTGGTATGCTTCCGAGGATAAGGACTCTTGCTGTTGAATCCTCAATTGGCGCGAAACTATTGATGTGTGGCATATCGATGATCGCTCTATGTTGCCACTAGATTTTAGGGCTGTAAATCCACTGATTTAATAGGCTGCGTGCAGTATCCGCGATTTCTGACGCTGTCATTCCCACTGGGCCACCAATTTTTTCTAGTAGCTCATCTGCGGCAGCACCGTGCAAGTGAACTGCCAGTAACAGTGCATTTTCCACACTCAATCCTTGTGCTAGCAAAGCGCCAATAATACCGGACAATACATCACCTGTTCCGGCGCTACTCAGACCTGGATTACCACTAGTGTTTATGTAACGCTTTCCGTCGAGTAGCATACAAATGCTACCTGCCCCTTTCAGCACTGCATAGCAGTTGAAACGTTCCACCAGATTTTTTACTGCGGACATACGGTCATTCTGAATTGCTGTAGTACTGATGCCTAGCATTCGTGCTGCTTCTGCGGCATGGGGTGTGAGTATAGTACCCGCTTTGCGGGTACTAAGTGTATTAGCAAGCTTGGGATGGGTCGCAATAAGATTCAACGCGTCAGCATCCAGTACTAAGGATTGTGTAGATTTGAGCGCGCAGTCAAGCCAAAAATGGGCGTCAGCACTTATCCCCAACCCTGGACCAATAACCAGACAATTCAGATGATCGAGCTTGAACAGTTCGTAAGCAGGGCGTAGCATCAATTCGGGCTGCGCGGGATTGACTCTAGGTGTATCGTCAGCAATCAAGCCAAGATAGACACGTCCTGATCCTAATTTTAGCGCCGCTGTTCCTGCAAGGAGTGCTGCTCCCTCCATTCCTGCTGATCCGCCAATAATACCCACGCTGCCAAACATACCTTTGTGGTTGTTAGCAGGACGAGACGGCGGCAACAATCTTTGTGCGCAAGCCTGATCCAATATCCATGAGCGGGGTTTTATCAGGGTAGGCGCATCGATATCAAGATTGCGTAATAAAATTTTACCACAATACTCAGTGCCATAATGAGTCAGGAGACCGGGTTTCAGACCAATGAATGTAACTGTCATAGTGGCGTAAATTGCTGCACCGCGTACATGGCCGTTGTCACTGTCCAGACCACTGGGAATATCGAGCGCAAGCACAGGCAGATTCATGTGATTGATCACATTGACTAGCTCATAGTATTTACCCTCGAGGTTTCGTTCAAGACCGATACCGAACAACCCATCTATTACCACATTCCAATTTTTCTTAGCTGGGATTTCAGAAAGCACCTCGCCTCCTACAGCGAGCCAGGCATCTAGGGAATTCATTGCATCACTGGATAACTCGGCGCGTGTTCCGGTGAATACCAGCGTGACTTTGAACCACCATTTTTGCAGATAACGAGCAACAACAAAGGCATCGCCGCCATTGTTACCGGGGCCGGCCAGCACCAACACTTTGTTTCTTTCGTTGGTTAGCAGTTTATCCAGTGCTACTTTTGCTGCAGCCAATCCGGCTTTTTCCATCAAGTCAGAAGGATTAGGTAAGGCAGCGGCAAGCTGCTCAATCTTACGGATCTCAGTGGTGAGATAGATAGGAGTTTTGCTATTCATATTGTGATTTATCTAGGCAACTACTTTTTAGGCTGTGGGCAGCATGCCTTCTCGTGTAAAATTATCCTTTCTAATTCAATGCCACATTTCACCTAATGCTTCGATTCCGTGGCGGTAGCGCCCTCTCTCCTTTCCGTCTGGAAAAATTAATAGGCGCACTCAAAACATCTGCCCCACAAGTTTCCCACATTTACGCCGAATATTGGCATTTTTGCTCAGAAACACGTGATTTGCGGCAAGATGAAACTATTATTCTTAAAAAGTTGCTTACTTACGGTGCGGCACAGCAGACTAAAGCTTCCTCGGGGGA
>JAZGCR010000121.1:0-3704 GCA_036477105.1 Nitrosomonadaceae bacterium
TCGGGTGACCGCGACCAAAGTTAAAGACGCCCCAGTTGGCAAGAAAATCAAGATAGCGCGTACCGTTTTCGTCCCAAAGGTAAGCGCCCTCACCGCGCACCCAGGAGCGGTTGAATCCGATAATGCGTAGCACCTTGACGAAGACAGGATTCACATATTTTTCGAAAAGGTCGAAGTTCTTACCACGGGTTTCGGCGAGAATGGTGTTGATATCAAGTGGCATGAACTAGGCCTTCAATTCCAAGATGACGTGGTAATGGTTTTTCATGAGTTCTTGCTGGCGCGGCACAACCGGTACATTTGAGCTGAGTTAGCAAAGGACACTCGACAAATTGTGAGGTGTTATAGAACCAATGTAACAATTGTGATGCCTTTTCTATATATGTTACCTGGCTTACTTCCCTCTTATGAAAGGGGAGCTCGGCCTGGTAAATCTTGAAAAAATCAACAAGAATACGCATGCAACACATCCAGATCTTTAATCGCCTTAGTCGCTGCGTAAATACACTCAATGACTGTTTAAAGCCATAAAACCATAAATCGGGAATTAGGCTGTCAATATGCTTAATGCTGACCAACAAGCACAAGGTGTTTTTCATAAACTCAATTGAATTAAATTTCTCAGGCGAGTGTCAGTTGTGGCTTGTCGAAGCCAAAAACCCTCAGGCGGCAATCGCACATTGTGCAGTGCCGATGTTAACTATTCGGGCAAACAATTGCAACGTGAAGTTTCTTCAATGTAAAAATTCACAGCGCTACTTACACTACATTCAAGCAGAGTCAGCAAAAACAGTTTTCTGAAGGCGATTTACTAAAATTCTTTGGTATACGATCACTTTATACTTTTTGCGGCGTTTAATATGTTGATGTACTTATTGTATCTCCATATTGAAAACACATTTCAAGCGAGCTAGTAGAACGCTTTGAAATCAGAGCGAGCCCATAGATGAAGCGCAGAGGCAACATTTTACAGAAAGAATATTTTCCTACTTTAAAGAATTGGTCCGATTATTACTAGAGGGCGAGCAATCGTCATAAAAACTGTGTTTTTTGAATCCCCTACGACTCTAGATCGATGGTGGTAAAATCTGGTTTCTAACATTTCCACGGCGTCTATACTCCATGTTTTCCCCTAAGCAAACCATTGAAAGCATTGACCCTGATTTATGGCGGGCAATTAAAAGCGAAATTCAACGCCAAGAAGACCATATTGAATTAATCGCTTCGGAGAATTATGCTAGTCCTGCTGTTCTGCAGGCACAAGGGTCAGTGTTGACTAATAAGTATGCTGAAGGCTATCCCGGCAAGCGCTATTACGGTGGTTGTGAGTACGTAGATCTGGTTGAGCAGTATGCGATAGACCGGGCGAAATCGCTGTTTGCCGCCAAGTATGTCAATGTCCAGCCACATTCTGGTTCGCAGGCTAACGCGGCCGTTTATTTATCTGTACTGAAACCTGGTGACACTCTTCTCGGCATGTCGCTTGCTCATGGCGGGCATTTGACCCATGGAGCGCCAGTCAATCTTAGTGGTAAAATTTTCAACTCCGTTGCTTATGGCCTTAATCCTGAAACTGAGGAAATTGATTACAATGAGATAGAGCGGCTGGCACATGAGCACAAGCCGAAAATGATCGTTGCCGGCGCTTCCGCCTACTCGCTGGTGATAAACTGGAAGTCTTTTCGCAAGATCGCTGATGATGTGGGGGCCTACCTATTTGTGGACATGGCTCATTACGCAGGACTAGTGGCGGCAGGGTTTTACCCCAATCCTGTCGGCATTGCAGATTTTGTTACTAGCACTACCCACAAAACATTACGTGGGCCGCGTGGTGGCATTATTATGGCTAAGCCCGAGTATGAGAGAGCGCTCAACTCGGCGATCTTTCCGCAGACCCAGGGAGGGCCTCTGATGCATGTGATTGCTGCCAAGGCGGTTGCTTTCAAGGAGGCCGCCAGCAAGGAGTTCAAGGACTACCAGGAGCAAGTAATCGACAATGCACGTGTAATGACGAAAGTGCTACATGAACGCGGCTTACGCATTGTCTCCGGGCGTACTGATTGTCACATGTTTTTGGTGGATCTTCAGGCCAAAAACCTTACAGGTAAGCAAGCAGAGGAATCACTGGGGCTGGCACATATTACTGTAAACAAGAATGCTATCCCTAACGATCCACAAAAACCATTCGTCACTAGTGGTATCCGTATAGGCTCCCCTGCAGTGACCACGCGTGGCCTTAAAGAAATTGAAGTAGAACAACTGGCAAATCTGATTGCTGATGTATTAGATGAGCCCACCGACAATACGGTTTTGTTGCGTGTAGCACAGGAAGCGAAAGCCTTGTGTGCTAAATTTCCAGTTTACGGTGGCTGATTACATCACAGTTATACAACGTGGAGTGTTTTCAATTTGGGAAAATTTAATAGGATAGTGAATACAATTCGTCTCATTTTTCTGAATCCTGAATCATGAAATGTCCCTTCTGCAATGCTGACGACACCAGTGTGATCGACTCCCGCGTTAGCGAGGAGGGGAATAGAATACGCCGCCGCCGCCGTTGTCTAACTTGCGACAAGCGCTTTACCACGTATGAAACAGTGGGGTTGCGTTTTCCACAGGTAGTAAAACAAGGCGGCAATCGCTCCGAGTTTAATCGTGACAAATTGCTTACGGGTTTCATGCGTGCATTACACAAGCGTCCTGTTCCTACCGAGTACGTAGATGCGGCGATAGATCGAATTGTGCAAAAGCTTCTGAGTTTAGGAGAGCGCGAGATACCTTCACGCAAGATTGGCGAAATGGTAATGCAAGAACTTTACAAGCTAGACAAGGTAGCGTATATCCGCTTTGCTTCTGTTTATAGAAGCTTCCAGGACGTGGATGATTTCCATGACGCAATCAAGGAAGTGCAGAGGCCGCGGCGGAAGAAATAAATAAAGAATCTTGAAATAGAGGTGCCAACTCTATCTTTAATCGTATAGAAGAAGCAATCAGATATGACACATAGCAGACACGCATAGTTTTGGGATAATAAAAATTCCAATATGTTCTCTTCAGCCGATCACGGCCACATGTCCCAGGCGCTGCAGCTTGCCGAGAAGGGATTATATAGCACTAGCCCCAATCCCCGCGTGGGCTGCGTGATTGTGCACGGCAGTCAGGTGGTCGGCAGCGGATGGCATGTTTGCCCAGGCCAGCCGCATGCGGAGATCAATGCTCTCAATGCTGCCGGAGCAGCAGCACAGGGCGCGACTGTTTATCTTACACTAGAGCCTTGTAGTCATTACGGACGCACCCCGCCTTGCGCTGAAGCGTTGGTCAAAGCCAAAGTTGCCAAGGTGATAACAGCAATGCAAGACCCGAATCCTCTGGTGGCAGGGGAAGGGTTATCGCTGCTGAACCGATCCGAAATCAAAGTACAAAACGGCTTGATGAAAGCGGAAGCCGAAGAACTTAACATTGGTTTCGTCACACGAATGAGGCATAAACGTCCTTGGGTACGGATGAAAGTTGCCGCAAGCCTTGACGGCAAAACTGCGCTCAACAATGGCATCAGCCGGTGGATTACTGGCGAAGCAGCACGATGCGACGGGCATAGGTTTCGTGCTCGTTCTTGCGCGGTTCTTACTGGTATCGGCACGGTGCTTGCAGATGATCCACAGCTAACGGCTCGCCTTGTTGAAACACCCAGACAGCCATTGAAA
>JAZGCR010000122.1:0-6104 GCA_036477105.1 Nitrosomonadaceae bacterium
GAAACACACTATATTAGGAGGAATTATGACAGCGGAAGCAATAGGAATCAGAAAAGCCAATAACGTGAAGAAAGTAATATTAACCTGTATTAGTCTAATGTCCTGATAACAAAGAATAGGATACGCAAGTGATTCCAGACTTATTAATAAAGTGTGTAAGTTAGGTCAGACTTATTAATAAAGTGAGTAAGTCAGGAAAGATGGAAAGTTATATCCCAATAATCCAGTCTTTAATTGTCCTACTTGCGGGACAGGAGAGAGGATCGGCCTGGTAGGGTACTCAGAATGCCAGAAGGAGGCGGGCACGGTTAGATTGAAATCACCCCCCCTTCCCCTGTAGTAGAGGTATCCCCTCCTCTTTCCTTTCTTCAATTTTGGCGAAAGAATTTTCTAGAAGGAAAAGGGTAAATGTTCGCTTAGATTTGGAGAACCATTCCAAAGCGGACATTTCATGTTATGACTTTTTTGACTCCTCGATATAAATAGGCGTTTTATTGTTAACCAAGATGCGGATAATTACATCTTGTTGTTGTGGGATTTGCGTTCATACTTTGCGCCTAGAAAAATCGGTAGCGATTTCATTGATGGTCGTAAACTTCACGCCAGTGTGACCGTGGATGTGGTTGTATAAGCGTTCCAATGCCAGAAGATTTTGCGCTTGTCCGGAAACACCGGGATGGATCGTGAGCGTGTAGACCGCGTAGTCATACTCGCGGTACATCCAATCGAATCGATCCTTCCACATTTTCTCGATAACATAGGGATCGGAATATCCGCCTCCCCCGCCCAGGTGATCCATGAATTGAAACGGTGGTAGATCATCCATGTACCAGCTCGCGGGAATCTCTAAGAGCCTGGTTTCCGGGCCTTGAGTTGCCGGTTTCATCCAGACTTCAGGCGCTTTTTTGTAATCGATTTTTTCCCAGGCGAGATTTTTGCGAAGACGATAGGGAATGAAATCGTGCTGCATCATGCTGTGGTCGTAGACAAAGTCACGTTCCAGAAGCAGGCTGATGGTATTTTTGGAGAATTCCCAGAACGGTGCAACGTACCCAGTTGGTGCTTGGCCGGTAACGTTTTTAATAAGAGCTATTGACTTATCGAGTACGGTCGCTTCTTGCTGACGGGTCATGCTTGCTGGGTTCTCGTGTGTATAACCGTGGGCGCCTATTTCATGGCCGCCGTCGGCTATCATTTTCATTTGCTCTGGGAACGTCTCAATTGAATGTCCGGGAGCAAAAAACGTCTGTTGAACGCCCCAGCGCTCAAAGAGCATCAGGAGACGAGGTATACCGACTTCCCCTGAGAACAATCCCCGAGTAATGTCGCGAATGGAGTCTTGTCCACCGTAGGTACCAATCCAGCCCGAAACCGCGTCGATATGGACCCCAAAACACACATAGATTTCTTTTTTGCCACCGGGCTTTGCTCTGAACCTGTCAGTGGGCGTTGTTATCGTCCCTGCGATTGCTGGCAGAGGCCAACCTGCAGCCAATAACGGCAAGCTGGCCCCTGCCATCAGGCCGGTTTTAAGTAACTTTCGTCTCGATTCGTCGATGCTCATGAGCTTTTCCCCGCAGATGATTACTACTGGAATTTACTTTGAAGCATTCGTTGCCATGCGGCCATTCACTCCCTGCAGCATCATGCGTAACACTTGGGGGAGAGTATACTCCTCGCACTGACTGGTTGACCCTCGATGAAGACGCTGGGCACCGAATGGATACCTATCTTATTCATGAATAAACAGCTAACAAGTCACTCGCCAATGTACGCTTTTGGCACAAAACAGACGTTCGTGAATGACCGCTATCGACCGAAAGCGGACATCTAAAAAGGTATGAAAAAGAGGTACCTGTACTTATTTGTAAGTACATTACTAAAAAGATTGCGTAAGCTACTATTAACTAATGATTGACGATTACTGTGAGCGGATTGGCCCCGAACTATGGGCAGAGCCTATTAATGCATTAACAAATCTGGCTTTTTTTATTTCGGCATGGGTAATCTGGCAATTAGCCTTTCGTTTACATAAATTATCACCTGGTATTTGGATACTCATAATCCTAATCGTTACTATTGGTATCGGTAGTAGTTTATTTCATACCTTTGCTACCACTTGGGCCAATTGGCTGGATATAGTGCCTATTCTGTTATTTCAATTTGCCTTTCTGTGGCAATATGCTTACAGGATTATCAAACTGAATAGCAAATCTACGGCAGGTTTACTAGTCTTATATTTCGTTGCTGCCTATGTTGGCAGACAATTTCCTCAGATACTCAATGGTTCTCTTATGTATGCCCCAGCATTCCTTCTGCTAATCGGATTAGGTTCTTATCATTATCTATACGAGAAAAAAGAAAGATCCATTCTATTGTTCACTTTGGGAGTGCTCATATTGTCACTGTCACTCCGCACAGTTGACAATACCATTTGCCCTTATTTCCCAATAGGTACACATTTCTTCTGGCATCTTTTTACTGCTCTTCTAACATATATGGTAGCGCGGGCGTTGCTTATAAATTTAGTTACCAAAAAATGACAGCCTGAATATAGATTACCAGCCGGAAACTGGTAATCTTTTGCAGCCTTTCTTATCCTGTAAGGTGCAATTGGCTCCATTAATGCTTTTGGGAAATATTGTGCCGCTTGTTCATTCGCTGCAGGGATTACCCAAACAGACATGTCCTAGTCCTTATATCCTGTATATTTTTTAGCCGAACCGTGTACTTTTTCTGCCGGATACTTTCTCGCATTCTTTTCTATTTTCGAATCAATAGCTTTTTCTATGTCTACTCCAAGCTTATCTGCCAGCCGCAGTAGATAGACCATTACATCTGCAATTTCATCACTTATCTGATTCATTTTATCTGGGTCATGTTTTATGTTGGATGCCTCTTCATGTGAAAGCCATTGGAATACTTCAACCAATTCTGAACACTCAACCGAGAGAGCCATAGCCAAATTTTTTGGATTATGAAACTGATCCCAGTTCCTTTCATCAGCGAAAGCATGGATTCTTTTCTGTGTCGACTTAATATCCAACTCTAAGCTCCTTCAACTAATATCACGTAAATAAGTAGCATAATGCTACGTCTGAAATATGAATGACACAATAAGAAACAAATGCTGACCTAGCCTAATCGGCGGAGAGAATCGAATAACAAGCTGAAGGCTTATTAACAAATACTCTGTGCTTTTACATGTTTAGGTGTTGCCCCCAAAATTGCCCCATGAAATGCTGGGTTCAATAGAACAACATAAGATGATGTAGGACTATCTTCGATTTGATCGCCCAAAATAGGTTGATAATGATGGTGATTGTACAGAATATAATGAGTACTACAAGTTGCTTAGTGACATCGTCATCATTAGGACGTAGCCTAATAATGGTATGCGTCTGCGATTGAATTTATTTAAATCTTTTTGGCTTAAAGGAAAAAATACATGACTATTAAATATGACATTAGAAATAAAAAAGCACTTGTAACAGGTGCTAACCGAGGCATTGGAAAAGTAATCGTAGAAACTTTCTTAGAAAAAGGAGCTAAGAAAGTATATGCCGCAGTAAGAAATCTGGATTCGGCTGCACCACTAATTGAACAATATGGTGAACGAGTGGAAGCTATTTATATTGATTTAACAAAGCCGGAGACCATTACAGCTGCAGCTCAACAAGCTAAAGATGTCGAGGTGGTGGTAAACAATGCTGGGGTGAATAAACATTCTACACCTATGGATAAAGATGCCCTAAATTCGTTAAATTTTGAAATGGACATAAATGTTGGAGGCCTTATTCGGATGGCGCAAGCCTTCGCACCAGTTTTGAAAACCAATAGTGGTGGTGCATTCATTCAACTCAATTCTGGGGCATCGATTAATAATTTCGTTCCAATAGCCACCTACTCTGCATCAAAAGCCGCAGCGTATTCGATCACTCAAGCATTGCGTGATCTATTAAGTGAACAAGGCACTGTAGTAATAAGTGTTCACCCTGGTCCTATCGCGACGGATATGATCGCTGCTTCAGGAATGAGGGAAATGGCAGAACCGCCAAGCATAGTAGCAGACGGTATTGTAGCTGCACTTCTTAGTGGAAATTTCCATGTATTCCCAGACACGATGGCTAAGCAAATCGAAGGGATCTATCAAAATTTTGCAGAGAATATTATCGAAGCAAATATCATGGAAGGCTAGGATTAACCACCCATTTTAATTTAGTGGTGAGCATGAGGAAATCGAATGTCTGTTTTTGGCACAAAGCAAATACTCAATCTTTTTTAAAAAGCGGCGGGAATCGAACCCATGCCTGCTAATGCTTTGCTAATCAATATACTAACAAAGAAATAACTGATCTAGTTTCTTTGAAATACCCACAATAATACCCCCAGTATGATTGGCTGTTATTGGACTGCTTTGGAAGCTAAATGCGATCTCAGTTTTGGCGCAAACTAGTTATCAATGGATGTCTGGTAATGACCCACAGCAGACATTCAGAAAAATTTCTTCGCTCCACAAGGTTCGTTTTTCCTTTTGTGCGAGACAGGTGCCAAGCGATCAAGTTCTACCATGCCGAGCGTGAGCAGTAGAATGAGCAGTGGGTCAGTGATTTCTGGGGTATGGCCACTAAAGTAGATCTGAGCAGCTTCAATGAGCAAAAGCAGGAATCCTGTCAGCAGAGCCGCTTTCAACCATGACAAGCCTAATTCGTACAATAGGAATACTAGACTGCTGTAAAGAAATGTTTTCTGGAGAAGAGCCAAGGTATTGTGGTACATGGATCCTCCAAGAAAACCGTGAAATGGAAGCCAGTTGAACGTAGCTATTACGGGCCTTGGATCAAAGGGCGCGAGGCCCTGTAAGACTATAGAAATCGCCAAAAGTATTGCGAGCATAGTGGCGATTCCTTTGATTCGATCTAAGAACATGGCGGAGAACATCAATGCGATCAAGGCACCCACGATATTTGATGCTGTCACATCGTTTGCGACGATAAGAACTTCTAGACCGAATATACCGGCCATAAGGAGCCCAAGTTTGCCTAAAGTGCCACCGGGCCCCGGCAAGTATTTTAAGAAGTAGCCAGCAAGCATCCAGGAAACTGCGTTAATGCATACAGCTAACAGCGAAATCTCCGGGTGTATCAGCAGTGGTTTTAGGCTGTCCTTGATTTCTTGGAAATCGATGGTTGGAACGAAAGGAATCAGCCGATAGGTACACCAGGTCCCTAAGAGGACTAAGGGGATCAACGGAATTGCCAGCCTCTTGATATGCAATCTTAGAATGTAATTGTTGGCTACCAACGCGAAAAACATTCCAAGAGTAAGTCCAAGTGTGTTCCAGATAGCATCTTTGAGGGCGGCTATCCGTCCAGGAAGATAGAGCTGTGCGAATTGAAGGCCTACGGCGAGAATAAGACCGCTTACCAATACCAAAAGAACGTTCAAGGATACAAAGCGGAGGGTCCTCGTAGAGAGCATTCCGACAATGCCGAAGGGTACGAATAAGATGATATTGCCAAGCAGGTCTCCCCATGACGACCGAGCCTGCCATGACCGTAGAAATAAGTCGAATGTGGCCCAGTTCAGATCATAAGCCTGAAAATCAAAGGGGAAAAGGGACCCATAGGCAATTATGATTGTGATGATGATCCAAATAGCAGTCATATGAATCCATGTTTATTGAACTGATATTTAGAAGTAGAGTTGATTGTAGACATTAAGTCACGTTAACTGACCCAACAAAACTGGTCAAATGTGAAAATCTAGGAGAGATTAGAATGGTGCTTGCCCCGAAATTCAATTGGAAGTGGATCGAATGTCCGCTTCAGGCTCAAAGCAGACATTCAACTTTTTCTAAAATGGGGCGATGGGAATCGAACCCATGCCTGCTAATACATTAACAATCATAATATTAGCTAAGAAATAACCGTTCTAATTTCTTTGACATACCCCCAAAAATACCCCCTGAATGATTGGCTGTTATAGGATGCTATTGGACTCTCATCATCCGGTCGAAGCTCGTTCAGAGGGTTATCATCGTCTTCTTAATTTACGCCACTCCCAAGGTGGCAACGGATCCGAGTCTACCCACAGTCCACGCC
>JAZGCR010000123.1:0-16638 GCA_036477105.1 Nitrosomonadaceae bacterium
TGGAAGCATATGTTCAATTAGCAGATTTATCTGAAAAGGGTATGTGGCATAGGGTTCGCGTAGGACCCTTTACGAAAATTGTTGACCTCAATCAGGCACGCTCATCCCTGCTGCAGATCAGTGTTGAGGCCAATCTTATCAAGATTCGTGAAGAAGCCCCATAATGGCACTTCGTACCAAAATCACCACGAATGGAAATATCGAATTTATCTAGAGGACAAAGAATGAACTCTATGCGCTTCTTTGTGGCCTTCCTCTTATTTCTTGGCTTGGGCCTCACCGGTATTTCGGATGTACGCGCCGAACTTACCGAAGGCCGAGATTACACTGTCTTACTTAGACCTCAACCGACTGAAAGCGGTAAAAATATTGAGATTCGTGAGTTCTTTTGGTATGGATGCCCGCACTGCTATAAGTTGCACCCTTACATCAAGGCCTGGCTAAAAGGAGTACCTAAAGATGTAAGTTTCCGCTACGTTCCGGCGATTTTTCGCAGCAGTTGGGTTCCTGGTGCAA
The DNA here is from genome assembly GCA_036477105.1 of Nitrosomonadaceae bacterium. Lineage (GTDB taxonomy): Bacteria > Pseudomonadota > Gammaproteobacteria > Burkholderiales > Nitrosomonadaceae > BJGV01. The sequence continues at coordinate 517 of JAZGCR010000123.1, forward strand.
AAACTTTTTACACGTTGGAGGTCATGGGGGCAAGGGGCAAGTTACACGATAAAATCTATTACGCTATTCATATCGAAAGAATTGACCTGACCAAGGAAGAGTTGTTATTTAACTGGATTGCGAAACAAGGAATTGATCGAAAAAAATTCGTTGATATTTACAACTCTTTCACCGTTGAAAATCAATCATCTCAATCCTCACGAATGTCTAAGAATTATGGTTTCAAAGGTGTCCCAGCATTGGTAGTGGATGGCAAGTACCTGACCAGCGGAAGAATGGGTAGTACTCCACAAGAAACCATTAGAACACTAGATGAATTGATTAAAAAAGTGCGCAAGGAAAGAACAAAAAAATAATAGCATACTGCTACCTTCTCCTTGCCAATTACAACCCTTTCGATGCCATTAAAAGTTATTATTAGCGGGGCTTCCAGCGGATTAGGGATGGCGTTAGCAAGACACTATGCGGCACTAGGTGCGACACTTGGATTGATTGCAAGGCACAAGGAACCATTACAAGCTTTAGCGAATGAGCTACCTAGTGCTATTTTCTATGCTGCTGATGTTCGCGATGTCCAATCTATGCAATCTGCCGCAAGGGATTTCATACAACGCCACGGCTACCCTGACATTGTCATTGCCAACGCCGGCATCGGTCGTGGCACCCTCACAGAATATGCTGAGGACAGCGAAGTTTTTGAGTCTATCTTAGCAACTAACGTCACTGGTATGGTCAACACTTTCCAACCGTTTATTGTTGCAATGCAAACAGCCGGACAGGGTAGTTTAGTTGGAATCGCCAGTGTAGCAGGCTATCGTGGGCTTCCCGGTGGAAGTGCTTACTCGGCGTCAAAAGCTGCTGCTATATTGTATCTGGAAAGCCTACGCGTGGAAATGTTTGGAAGCGGTGTATCCGTCATCACTGTTTGCCCCGGTTTCATTGTCACACCGATGACAGCAAATAACCCATTTCGCATGCCCTTTATCCTGACGGCAGAAACCGTTGCCAAAAAGATTGTACGTATCATTAAGCATAAAAAATTGTATGCTGTGATCCCCTGGCAAATGGCAATTGTTGCATGTGTGCTGAAATTACTTCCCAATTTTATTTACGATCGCCTGTTCGCCATTATGCCGCGTAAACCGCGATGATCACCCCAGAACGTACTCGATCTTTTATTTTCTAAGACAAGTATTATTTATCTCAAAGAGGTTACGACAATGCTGATGGAAAAAGTAATTTTTGGAGCAGGTTGTTTCTGGACCGTAGAAGTTACTTTCCGTCGAGTCCGAGGTGTCAGCGAGGCAATATGTGGATATTCCGGTGGCCACGTTAAAAACCCCACATATAGCGATGTGTGCACTGGTGAAACCGGTCACGCCGAAGTGGTGCAGGTAGAATATGATCCCTCCCAGGTCACTTACGAAGCATTACTTGATGTGTTCTGGAATTGCCACAATCCAACTACCCGCAATCAGCAAGGCCCGGATGTGGGCACGCAGTACCGTTCGATAATATTCTTTTATACGACAGAGCAGGAAGCCACAGCGAAATCATCCAAGGAAAAATTACGATTAAGTAGGCGTTGGCGCGAACCTATCGTAACGGAAATCTTACCTGCCGCCGAGTTTTATCGTGCTGAAGGATATCATCAAAAATATTTAGAGAGGCGCGGCCTTATAGAAGATCGCCACACTGGATAATGTCTCATTATCAGACTAAGCCCTTGTTCTTACTAATACAACTATAAGAGATCAAGCTAGCCGACTTTTGATTTGGGCGATACGTGCTTCTCGTACCTTTGTATTAATTGAAGCCGACAAAAGGGTGGGATCAGAAACAATTTTTGCTAGGCTAGCAGCGATTGCACCGCTATCAACCCTACTCGCTGCATTGTATGCCTCACGTAACCGCATAGCCTGCGGATAGGGTTTTTTGGCGTAGCCAGACCGCCCATGAAAATCGCATGCACAGGCTTGAATAAATTCTTCGAAGCGCGCTGGCTTACGATAAGCATCCACTGCTAGTAGCATATCACCTATAGTTGCTGGACATAATTCCGCTGTACGATGTACATTGCTATGAAAGCGTGCCACTAGTAATGCAAGATCACGACTATCTTTAGGGATCTTGATGCGCTCGCATAGATCTTTAACCAATTTCACACTATGGGATTCATGGCCGACATGGTGTGGCCATGAATCCCGCGGCGTAACGCCCTTACCAAGGTCGTGGGTAAGTGCTGCAAAGCGCACCGGTAGAGAATAATTTTTTGATGCGGCATAATCAATAACTTGCATTACGTGCACGCCTGTATCAATTTCGGGATGCCATTGCACTGGCTGGGGTATGCCAAACAATACATCCACTTCCGGCATGATGCGGGCCAGTGCACCACATTCGCGTAGTACGTAAAACAGGCGTGAAGGATTTTGCTCCATCAATCCGCGAGCAAATTCCTGCCACACTCGCTCTGGCACCAAAGCATCGACTTCGCCGTTGCGTACTAATTCATTCATTAACACGAGGGTCTCTGGAGCGATACGAAAACCAAAACGCGCAGAAAAACGTGCCGTTCGTAGCACTCGGACCGGATCTTCGGAGAACGCCGGACTTACATGTCGTAGCACACCTGCTTCAAGGTCAGCAACACCATTGAAAGGGTCGATAATATTGCCATCTTTATCCTTGGCGATTGCGTTAATGGTGAGATCTCGTCGCGCCAAATCATCCCGCAACGTAACTTTAGGAGACGCATAAACTTCAAAGCCCTTATATCCACGTGCGACTTTACGCTCAGTTCGCGCCAGTGCATATTGGTCTTGGCTTTTGGGATGAAGATAAACTGGGAAGTCTTTACCTACTGAACGATACCCGAGCCCCACCATCTCCTCTGGGGTAGATCCCACAACAACATAATCATGGTCTTTGACCGGCAGTTCCAACAGTTCGTCGCGTACTGAGCCGCCAACTAAATAAGTTTCCAATAGGGAATTAATTTTATCGCCCCTCTCGGTCACGGAAACCGCTATACCGCCCACGCGGCGTATGGTGTGCTAAGTATAGTGGCGCTACTTCTTCCAACTCCGTGGGGCGGATACCGAACACTGCTGCCAAATTATTGGCATTATCACAGCTACATATACTGTCAACTTTCATCGATAAATAGTTGTCGCGGGTCATAAGCTTGCCCGGCAAAACTTCCATGAACATCGCTTGCAAGTAGGAAAGGCTGTCATTTAATCCAATAACGGTAAGATCGTGCCCAGTTATAAAGGCCACGTATTTCACTAGCTGCTTTAGAGTGTAGATTTTTGGGCCGCATAAATCATAACTTTGACCAACAGTAGCAGGAGTAGAAAGGCTTGCTGCGATTACATGTGCCACGTTTTCTGCAGATACCGGCTGAAATTTCGCATTGGGTGATGCCAGTGGTAGTACTGGTAGGCGCCGCACCAGATTAGCAAATAGATTGAGAAACGAATCTCCCGGACCGAATATGACCGACGGTCTGAAAATGGTCGCCTTCAAATCCGACTCCATTATGACTCTCTCGCCTTCACCCTTAGAACGCAAATAAGCGCTTGCACCGTTAATATTGGCATTAAGAGCGCTCACGTGCAACAAGCGAGATATGCTATTACGATTGCATGCTGCTACAATTTTTTTCGGTAATTCAACGTGTGCAGAAACAAAATCACCGTTCAAGATACCTACCAAATTAATAACTGCTTCCATGCCAACCAGTAGCTGATCAAGTTCTGTGGGATCATGGACATCAGCTTCCACCACATCTGCAGTTGGTAAAACCAAAAGCGACTTGGCGCGCTCGCGATGACGGGTTGGAATACGCAGGTTGATTTCTTGTGCGGAGAGCAAGTGTGCAATATGCCCACCCACAAACCCGCTGCCGCCAATAATGCATACATTATTGATTTTCATCATACTTGTTCTTTCTCATTCGTAAGTCGTTGCTATTTACCTGATTTAGGCGCAACTATGTCGAGACGCTGCCTCAAGGTCCGCATTTGATGACCGAAGGTACTGGCATAATACATGGAGTTGCTCATGACCTTTTTTACGTAGTTGCGAGTTTCGTTGAAAGGAATAGTTTCTGCATAAACTGCGCCTTCCAGTGGCTTCACACCTCGCCATTTCCGAGCCCTACTAGGACCAGCATTGTAGGCCGCTGAAGCCAACAATGATTGGTTATCGAATAATGTTAGTACATGCTTAAGATAATATGTTCCCATCATTAGATTGGTATTCACCTGCGCAACAAGCCTCTTACGGTAATTCCGCATACCTAATTTTTTTGCTATCCATCTAGCGGTAGATGGCATCAATTGCATCAAACCGATTGCACCTGTACTAGACTTAGCGTTAGTAACGAAACGGCTTTCCTGCCGAATCAGACCGTATACCCAAGCCTCGTCAAGCTCTTTTTGTTTCAAGACATCTTGCATCACTTCACGATGAGGAGCGAGGTAGCGTAGATTGAAATCATGCAGTTGCACGGTTTTATTGGCCGTATCGATAGCGCGATCATAGATTTTGTTACGGCGCGCTACTTCAGCAGCAGCTAATAGACGCTTGTCATCGAATCCACGTATCGCCCAAGTCCACTCGCGTATGGCCTCAATTCGTAGATTCAGACGATACAAGGCAAGTGCTCGTTGAATTCCTGGTAACTGCTGTGCAGTTGTAATCTCTTCTGTCCTAATTTTATAGGATTTAGGAAGAGCACCAATTACAACCTCTAGTTCCTCTTTCGCTAGTTGGCCATAGAAATGATATTCGGTGCTTAATGGTGTGAAGATAGCATTGGCTTTTGCAATTTTACCTTTAGCCTTCAGAGCGCGAGCCTTCCAATATCGCCAGGCTGCTGCCTGCTGTTCCAGAGTAGACATGGCCTCGATGCTTTCTAGTACCGTCACCCAGTTGCTAGCACGAAGTGCAGCGCGTGTTTTTAATACAAGTTGTGCATCCGAAAGTAGGACTGGAGCACTAGTGTTGGCGGCTTCCATGAACCAGCCAAGCGCACGCGGATCAAGCTTATACGCCGCTCGGCTTGCCAACTGTGCCTTAAAATATGATTGCTCGCCGTGAGAAAATCGCTCACGTACCTTGGGCCAATAGGCATGAGCTCGATCTAGACCACTACGAAGCAAGCGCAACATTGCGAATAGAGCCACTTCACGGTCAGCGCGAGTTTTGATCTTGTTACGGTATTTTCCTAGGTAGCGTAATGGATTTTTGGTGGCGGCATTCAACTTGCGTTCGTTGAGCGCATGTTTTTTTGGCAGATACTGGTTGATGTGTTTTGCAACACCAACATTGCCTACTTCCAAGGCCAAGCGTAGCCGGTACCACACATTCTCCTCCGTTAGAAGTTTGACCGCAATAAGTGAATCGAACAACGGCGCACAGCTTTCCGGCATATCTTGCCCGCTGAACCATAGCGGAAGCGCATCATGTAACGCATCACTATCGTTTACGTATAGCCGCTGTTGCAGGGAGTAACAACTAAGCTCGGTATCCTCGTTGATTAGTGCTGGATACTCCTCAGCAAACAATTCCCATTGATGTGTTTTTCCAAGGATTTTTAGCCATTCGCCTCGTATCTTATCAGCAAGAAGACTGCCCTGATAACGAAAGAGAAATTTCCTGACCATGTCCGCATCCACATCCACATCGGGATCCTCCAACTGCAGGCTCAACTGATAATAGATTGCATAAGATTCCAGCACATGGCCTTGTAGATGTGGGATATTAATGGCCAAGCGAGCAGAATTCCCCGCCCGGAATGCTTTACGCACGGCGATGAAAGCATCATCTTGGCTAGCTGCGAGTGTTCCAACGTAACCAAGAAACAATAACACCAAAAAAATATTTTTCATGGTCTGCTATAGTATGGACATGGAATGAAAAACATGAAAGAAGGGCAGATTTCACCAGTTTCTGTTATGTCTTTACTTTTAAAACCTCTTTTAAAAGAATAACACATCATGCCTTATATCAGCCTAAACCCTGCTACTAATAAAATCGTTAAGACCTACAGCAGTTGGGACAGTCACCATCTTGCAACAGCCTTGGAAGAAGCGTACAACGCCCAACAAATCTGGGGAGAAACCGCTTTCGACGAACGCTCAAGGAGAATGAACAGAGTTGCTATGCTGTTACATGAACACGTTACTGAATATGCCAAACTAATCGCTGTCGAAATAGGAAAACCGATACGTGAGGCATGTGCTGAAGTGGAAAAATGCGCCATTACTTGCAGATACTACGCGGCGCACGCTGAAGATTTTTTGCAAGATGAAATGATCCAGACTGATGCGAGTAAAAGTTATGTATCCTATGATCCCATTGGCATCGTACTGGGAGTGATGCCTTGGAATTTTCCATTTTTTCAGGTTATTCGTTTTTCCGCGCCCGCACTAATGGCGGGTAATGGCTGTGTTCTGAAACATGCTTCCAATGTGCCGCAATGTGCGCTGGCACTGGAGAAACTTTTCTACGATGCTGAATTTCCCCGATATCTTTTCACAACGCTTATGATCGAAGCAGCTGACGTGGTGGATGCTATTGCTAATCCGCACGTCCATGCTGTGATACTCACTGGTTCCGAGACTGCTGGACGCAAAATCGCTGCTCATGCCGGCCAGCACCTGAAGAAATGCGTGCTGGAGCTAGGAGGGTCGGATGCATTCATTGTATTAAAAGATGCTGATCTGGAACAAGCTGCTACATTTGCGGTGAAATCACGGTTTCAGAATTGCGGACAATCGTGTATTGCGGCCAAACGCATTATCCCGGTTGCAGAAATCGCTGATGAGTTTGTGTCCTTGTTTAAAACGAAAACAACAGAGCTGATAATAGGTGACCCAATGAACAAGTCGACTCAGATCGGTCCAATGGCACGGCTTGACTTACGAAATGAACTACATCAGCAGGTGACTGACTCGATCGCACAAGGTGCACAGATGGCTCTTGGCTGTGAGTTGGCAACTGGTGAGGGCGCATTTTACCCACCATCAATACTCGATCAAGTAACGGCACAAACCAGAGCATATCATGAAGAACTATTTGGTCCGGTGGCCACCATAATACACGCGGCAAACGAAGAAGAAGCTATTCACATTGCCAACGATACGCGCTTTGGCCTTGGTTCTAGCATCTGGAGCCAGGATGCCGGACACGCGGGGAAAATCGCACAGAAAATCCACGCTGGATGTAGCTTTATTAATGGTATGGTCAAGTCTGATCCACGTCTGCCCTTTGGCGGCATCAAAAGTTCCGGCTTTGGTAGAGAGCTATCGTATCATGGGATTCGTGAATTTGTTAACACCAAGACGGTTTGGATCCGGTAAGTTATCGGTATCACATTTGATAATTTTGCAGATAGCCGTGATTACCTTATCCGACAAAATGATACTCAGATCACACCCTGATCTAGCATCGCATCCGCCACTTTGACAAAGCCGGCTATATTTGCTCCATCAACATAACTAATGCTTCCGTCTTTTCGCTTACCGTACTGAATACAGGAGCTATGGATGGCTTGCATGATCTCCAGCAAACGGGCATCTACCTCTTCCCGTGACCAAGAAAGGCGCGTGGCATTCTGGCTCATTTCCAGTCCAGAGGTGGCCACCCCACCTGCGTTACTGGCCTTGCCCGGGGCAAACAGAACCCCACCCTTCTCGAAGAGCTTTATGGCTTTCGACGTAGAAGGCATATTGGCACCCTCAGCAACACAAAGCACACCATTTTTGATCAAGGTGGCCGCATCTTTTTCATCTAGCTCATTCTGAATAGCACAGGGCAGCGCTACATCGACCGGAACGTGCCATGGGCGCACATTAGGCATAAAAGTGGCCTTCACTCGCTTAGCGTAGTCGCTGACTCGGCCCCTTAAATGATTCTTCACTTCCATCAGCTCTGTAAATTTCTCGGCGGTGAAACCTTTCTCATCAACCACTGTGCCGCTTGAATCAGAAACCGTTACCACCTTAGCACCTTGTGTCATCGCTTTTTCAATAGAATACTGAGCTACGTTACCGGCGCCCGAAACGGAGACTCGTAAACCATCCAGCGAGCGGCCAGTGTGCTTAAGCATTTCTTCAACGAAATATACTGTTCCGTAACCAGTAGCTTCTGGGCGAATCAGGGAGCCACCAAAACTCAACCCCTTTCCTGTAAAAACGGAGTCAGCTCGATTGGACAACTTCTTCATCATACCGGCCATAAAACCCACTTCCCGGCCACCAACACCTATGTCACCTGCTGGCACATCTGTATCGGAACCAATATGACGGAATAACTCGCTTATGTAGGCCTGGCAAAAGCGCATCACTTCCCCCGGACTCCGCCCCTTGGGGTCGAAATCGGCACCACCCTTGCCACCACCCATGGGTAAAGTGGTCAGGGAATTCTTGATAGTCTGCTCGAAAGCCAGAAATTTAAGAATAGAAAGATTTACCGAAGGATGAAAACGGGTGCCCCCTTTGTAGGGACCTATGGAGGAACTGTGCTGTATCCGATATCCACGGTTAACCTTTACCTCGCGATGATCATCCACCCAGGACACTCGGAAAATAATAGCTCGCTCCGGCTCAACGAGGCGATCCAGAAGACCTTGCTCGGCATAACGGGGGTGGCTGGTGATAAAGGGCCAAATGCTCTCCATGACTTCATTAACCGCCTGTTGAAATTCTGGCTGACCTGGATTACGCTCGGCTACATGAGTACAGAATTCTTGAAAGCTTTGGTATTTCATCTCGATTCCCCTCTAAAAAAACAATTGTACCGATGGTGTATATTCTGCCAAATTAATGGGAGGATCGCACAGTATTTTTGCGTAGCTGTCGAGTAACTAACAACGTAGATTATAAAATCGCCCCATACATGTAACGTGTCGGATCAGTAACGTTCGCCGCTTCGAACCCCGCCCGGCGCAATCGGCAGGAGTCGCACATTCCACAGGCAAGCCCTGCTTCATCCGCCTGATAACAAGATACCGTCAGGCTGTAATCTACACCAAGCAACTCCCCCTGCTGGATTATTTCTGCTTTGGACAAGCTAATAAGCGGAGCATGGATACTTAGTTTGTTGTCTTGGGTTGCAGCCTTAGTTGCCAGATTCGCCATTTTTTCAAAAGCGGCAATGTATTCGGGCCGGCAATCAGGGTAACCAGAATAATCCACCGCATTAACGCCGATAAAAATATCGCTGCTTCCAAGTACCTCAGCCCATGGCAGTGCAAGTGACAACATTATGGTGTTGCGAGCAGGGACATAAGTGATCGGGATGCCAGCCTTAATTCCGTCTGTAGGAACAGCGATGGATTTATCAGTGAGAGCCGACCCGCCGAACATGGTCAAATCAACATTTATGATCTGATGCTCGCACGCTCCCATTGATCGGGCCACATCCGCTGCCGCTGCCAGTTCCGATCTGTTGCGTTGGCCGTAATCGACACTCAAGGCGTAACACTCGTACCCCCTGTCACGGGCGGTGGCAAGAATGGTAGCAGAGTCTAATCCACCCGATAAGAGCACCACAGCTATTGACATATGATCAAAAACAAAAATTTATGTGGAAATTTTGCAGGCTTCTCATCGTCCTGGCCTATCGCCCCACAGCAACTTGTGTAGTTGAATCTGCACCCTTACACGTAAGCGATCACGTAGTACCCATGAAGCGAGTACTGCAGGGTCAAGCTTGCCATAAACCGGCGAAAACAAAACTGAGCAAATATGATCCAGACGGTGCTTACGTATGGTCTCGATTGCCCACTGGTAATCCACTTCATCACATAGGACAAACTTCAGTTCATCTTGGCGTGCAAGATATTCGAGATTAGTCCAGCGGTTCTTCTTAGCCTCTCCTGAACCAGGAGTTTTAACATCTAGAACTTTTACTACGCGCCCATCTACCTTAGATACATCCAGTGCGCCACTGGTTTCAAGTGACACTGAGTAACCCGCGTCGCATAACAACCTAAGTAATGTCAAACATTTTTTCTGCGCTAGAGGCTCACCACCCGTGACGGTGACATTGTGTGTTTCATAACTAGAGACCTCCTCTAGAATGGAAGAAATTGACATGCCTTCACCACCATAAAAGGCATACTCAGTGTCACAGTAACTACAGCGTAAGGGACAACCGGTCAAGCGCACGAATACTGTAGGCAACCCTACGCGACTGGTTTCACCTTGCAGGGAAAAAAATATTTCACTGACGCGCAAAATCCCAGTTTCAGGTTTCTGAGCAATTGTATGTTGCAATGAGGAAGAAGTATGAACCATATCGCGTTACCGCCAACATTAAATGGTGCAAGCCAAGGCCACCCTAATTTTTGTTGGCTAATCGTAGCTTGGCTTTTTGTGCAGCATCACTGATGGGATATTTGGCGATCAAATCGTTCAGGGTTTTTTTTGCGGCTGTTCTGTGATTTATTTCTTGCTGGCTACTTGCGATGTTGAGCATGGCATCGGGGACTTTAGCACTATCTGGAAAAACTTTGATCAGTTCTTGCTGTGCGCCAATGGCGCTCTTGAAGTCACGCAAGGCATAATAAGAATTACCAATCCAGTAGTGAGCACTGGGTATAAGTTTGGATTTGGGATGGCTCTTGAGAAATCCTTTGAACTTAGAAATGGCGTCCTTGAATTTACCGATCTTGAATAGACCGAAAGCGGCTTGATAGTCACGACTATCATCAACCGCCTCCACCGTGACATTTTTAGCTGGTAAACCGTCTGTAGCAGCTGAAGGCTTCGCATTCAATTCCGTATCAGCAGATGCGTCAGGCTGTTCGATCCGTCTTAGCCGACTATCAAGATCAATGTAAAAATCCTTCTGCCTATTTTGCGACAACCCAATCTCGTTGGTCAGCACCTCAATCTGACCATTCAGTTTGTTGAGGGTAATCTTTAACTCCTCGACCTGGTTATGGAGCCCCACAAGCGCCTGATTATTTGTCTCTTCCAGCTCGGTGATGCGTGTTTCTAGCACCTTCTCTTGTTTACGTAACTCACCAATTTGTTTCTGTTGCGTAGCAATCTGCCGTCGCGCGCCCTCGTCATCAAATAGTGCGGCGTAACTCGAATTACAACCGATCAACACTGACAATAGCAAGAGGGCGCGCAAGCCCATATTCACTCGCCCTGATAGCGAATATCTGCCCGGCGATTCTCAGCCCACGAGGCCTCGTTATGACCGATAGCACGTGGCTTTTCCTCTCCCAAGCTGACAGACTCAATTTGGTTTTTGTTAGTACCCGCAAGGGTCATCACTCTCTTCACGCTGTCGGCACGACGCTGGCCTAGCGCAAGATTGTATTCGCGGCTACCTCGCTCGTCAGCGCTACCTTCCAGACGCACGCTAGCATTAGCGTGCTCACGCAAATACCGGGCGTGAGCCAACACCATGGATTTATATTCATCCCTCACCAGGTATTTGTCAAAATCAAAATACACGCTACGTTTGGACAGTATATTGGCTGGATCAGTAAGCGGGTTAAGGGTGGGACCGCCAGCTTTATCTTCCGCACTAAGACTTGCATCTTCAGGTTGATATCCCTCTTCAACAGTAGGTTTGGTAGTTTCGCTAGCACATGCTGACAACAAAATAACCAGAACTACACTTAAAATTCTTTTCATGATTTTCTCCTTATAAATTAATCTGAATTGCCGAACGAAGTCGGAATTAACGCCACTTTGGTAAAGGCCCCCATGCCGGCTCCCTTATGTCTCCTGACTGATCTGATAACCGCTGTCTTGTTCTGCCATCGCTTGATACCGCAGCTAATATACCACGTCCCCTAATTTCGGTCGCATACAGGATTATCTTGCCGTTCGGGGCAAAACTAGGAGATTCGTCGAATCGTGAATCTGTCAACAGTTGCACTTGGCGAGTATCCAGATCCTGCACGGCCACATTGAATTTCGTGCCATTACGATGAATGAAAGTGAAACTCTTACCATCGTGACGGTATTGTGGGCTGACATTGTAGTTGCCCTCGAAGGTGAGACGTTCAGCTACTCCGGATGCGCCTCCCGTTACGGGCATACGATAAATTTGTGGGCTACCCCCCCGGTCGGAGGTAAAAATAATCGACTGCCCATCGGGTGAAAAGCTTGGCTCAGTGTCAATTCCAGAACTCTTGCTAAACCTTCTCAAGCCGCTACCATCAGCGTTTATCAAAAATATTTGCGAGCCACCCCGTATGCTCAGCACTACCGCAAGTCTTTTGCCGTCGGGTGACCACGCTGGGGCACTGTTACTGCCCTTAAACTTGGCTATAGCCTTGCGCGCTCCGGTTACCAAAGTTTGTATGTGAACCACCGGCTTTTTATTCTCAAACGACACATAGGCTATCTTAGTACCGTCGGGTGACCACGCAAGTGAGATAATTGGTTGTGTGTATTCAATTGCCGTCCGAGCATTAAAGCCATCCGCATCTGCTACTTGCAACGCATATTTTTTTCCTTGTTTCACCACATAAGCAATACGAGTACTGAAAACACCTACATCTCCAGTTAGCTTTTCATAAATATTATCAGCTATTCGATGGGCAGCAGCGCGTAAATACTTCACGGAAACAGTCTCAATATCGCTGATCAACAGTTCCTGCCTCGCTACATCCACCAGGCTATATCGCACTTCCACTCGCCCATTGGGTAACATCTTGGTGCTGCCGATGACTAGCGCATCGGCACCAAGAATTTGCCAGTTAGGAAAAATAATTTCACTGGGATCATGAGGCACAAGACCACTCGAAGCAACTAGTCTAAAAAGTCCACTACGGTGCAAATCAGACGCTACAACTGTAGTTACGTTTTGCTTAAGTTTTTCTTCGGCAGCGAAAGGGACAATAGCAATAGGTATTTGCGTAGCGCCACCACCGTAAATTTCGATGTTGAGGGCGGCATGAAGTGGAGTACCAATCAAACACAGGAATACGACAAACATACAGCAAGAAAATTGGCGCAAACAAATCTGCATAGAACCAATTCTCGAAAAAAACACATTACAACAATAAATTTTATTAGTCATTCGAGATAATGTACCTTAAGACTCAAATTTCGAAAACTCGGGAATAGCCTAGGATCGGGTGGCAGCGGCAGTGGTCTGGACATAACGATTGCACGCTCCACGGCTCTATCAAAGGTGATATATCCACTGCTTTTTCGCATCTTCACATCAAGAATTTCGCCACCAGGCAGTAGTGTAACATCGAACTCTGCCACTGGATCATGTGGTAAATCAGGAGGCAAAACAAGGCGGCTTTTGATCTTTGCCAAAATTTTTGCCTTGTATTCATCTATCAATTGGTGCTTAAACGCTGCTTGTGCTCCCGCCGCTTTTTTTCGGAGCCTTTCTCTTTCTTCCTCTTCTAGTTGTTGTTTCTGAAGCCGCTCCACTTCGGCTGCTATTCTCGCCTTTTGCTTTTTATCCGTTTGTTGTTTTTTTACAACTGGTTTGGGTTTTTTAATTTTTTCTTTTTTAATTGTGATATCCGGCTTAGTGAGTGCTGGCGTCTTTTCTATCTTCGGAGGCAAGGGCTTTACTTTTTTCGGCGGCTGAACTGGCTTTGATCGTAAAGGTTTTGCTTTTTTGGTAGGCAGTTGTGCCGGTTGAGGTAGGTCACTCCATAAATCCACCACCACCCCTTCCGGCGGATAAGTTTTCCAACTGAGTCCAAAAGTCATAAAAATAAAAAACACCACATGTACTAGCAACGCCAGCACTCCTGCCTTCAACAATCTCGGTTCAAGGCTTTCAGAATCTAGCGATGCCATTGCGCTCATCGTTTGTTTATATTGCTCACTTTTTGTTGAGCTAACAGCCCGACTTTCCTAACCTTCTGCTTTTGCAGGATATCCATCACTTTCATTACTTCTTCGTAACGTACACTCTTATCGGCAGCAATCACCACAGGTTGATCATTATTTTTCGCCTGTTTTTGCTTGATCACCTCTATCAGTTGAGCACGATTAATTTTTTGTTCAGTACCCGTCTTAGCACGGTCGCGTATTGCAAGACTACTATCAGCCTTAATAATCACTTCCAGGGGTGCAATCGGTGGCTTCAAAGATTTGCCGATCTGGGGCAATTCAATTTGGCCGGAATTGATAAGTGGTGCTGTAATCATAAAAATCACCAACAACACCAGCATCACGTCTATATACGGCACAACGTTGATCTCGTTCATCAAGCGTCGTTTTGTGCTACGTATAGTATTCATGAAACCTGTCCCATTAAATTACCTTTACTCAGTCGCCTGCCGTTGCAGTACATTTGATAGTTCTTCCATAAAACTCTCAAAACGCGTTGCCAGTCTGTCGATATCGCGAGCATAGCGGTTATAGGCAATAACTGCGGGAATCGCGGCAAACAGTCCCATCGCGGTCGCAATTAGCGCCTCAGCAATGCCTGGCGCAACATGAGCGATGGTAGCCTGAACGACATTAGATAGCCCACGAAAAGAGTTCATAATTCCCCACACGGTGCCAAACAAACCAATGTAGGGGCTTACTGAACCCACTGTAGCCAAAAAAGCAAGATGCGACTCAAGTCTATCCATTTCTCGCTGATACGTAGCCCTCATTGCTCGGCGCGTACCATCCATTACGGCGCCAACGTCCATTCCTGGCTGGCGCTTGTGTTTGACGTATTCACGAAAGCCCGCCTCAAAAATCCGCTCCATGCTGCCTGCCGTGTGGCGTGCATTGACAACACTTTGGTAAAGCTCATTAAGATTGGCACCTCTCCAGAAAATATTTTCAAATTCATCACTCTGCTTTGTTGCTTCCCTAACGGTAAACAGCTTTCGAAAAATGAACCACCACGACATAAAGGAAGCAAGCAGCAATATCACCAGCACCAACTGTACCGGTAAGCTGGCGGTGCTGATAAGATTGAAAAGCGACATGTCCTGAGTAATGGTTGCATTCATGAAAAATTTCCAAATTTGTGGCGTAGCGGCGCAGGCAAACTCGCTAGCTTACGTGTATCGGCACCTACGCACACCACATGGGCGGTTGCGCTGGCCAGAGTAACATGGTCGCGCAGAACATGCTGGGAGAGTGTTATGCGAGTTCTACCAAGTTCCGTCGCCTGCACCGTCACATGTAACAAATCATCCAGTAACGCCGGCTTGAAGTATTCAATATTGAGCGAACGTACCATAAAAACTACCTTGTGAACCTGAATTAATGAATTAATATCCAACTCCAATTCACGCAGCCACTCGTAACGAGCGCGCTCCATGAAATTGAGATAAGTCGAATGATAAACCACACCTCCTGCATCTGTGTCTTGGTAATAGACACGAACAGGAAGAATGAAAGCGGCATCCAGTGTCAATTGTTTAGTGCCGAGCTAGTTATAAAATTAGTCTTCATGTTTTAGCATGTGCCGGATTCTCCTTCCCACAGATCATTGCTCAATCCACTTTTCAACGATATTCCAAAATGTTGATAAGCAATAGCCGTAGCCATGCGTCCACGTGGGGTACGTTTTAGAAAGCCCTGCTGTATCAGATAGGGCTCCAACACATCTTCGATAGTGTCGCGCTCCTCACTGATAGCCGCAGCGAGATTGTCTACCCCTACCGGGCCACCTCCAAATTTTTCTATCACTGACAAAAGTAATTTTCTGTCCATCACATCAAGGCCAATAACGTCTACATCCAGCATCACCAGTGCGGCGTCTGCCACGGTGCGGGTGATATGGCCCTCGGCTTTGACTTCAGCAAAATCTCGTACTCGGCGCAAGAGCCTATTAACAATCCGCGGCGTTCCGCGTGAGCGGAGTGCAATCTCTGTTGCACCATCGGGGGCAATTTCCACCTTCAGCAACCTTGCCGAGCGCGTCACAATTTTAGTCAGCTCTTCAGCCGAATAAAACTCCAGTCGCGAAACAATACCAAAGCGATCACGTAGCGGGTTGGTCAGCATACCAGCTCGAGCAGTAGCCCCTACCAAGGTAAACGGTGGCAAATCGAGCTTAACCGAGCGTGCTGCAGGGCCTTCACCAATCATGATGTCAAGTTGATAATCCTCCAACGCAGGATAGAGAATCTCCTCCACCACTGCAGAGAGACGATGA